>NZ_JBFTLQ010000145.1:0-11379 GCF_056396525.1 Cupriavidus sp. 05T41 | reverse complement strand
ATCACGCTCTTCCTGCATGCGCTGCATCAGGACGCTGCCGACCATTCCTCGCCAACCGACGAGACCTACAATCATGACTTACCTCGGATGTGATTTGAACTTCCCCGCGCTTTCCTCGCCCGACGTGACTGCGCGGGGAAGACGAGCAGGCACGACGAACGATCTAGCCGATCGTTTTGGTAATGGTTTTAATCGTCGTTGCGGTAAGCGGGTGGCCGTGCGAACCCAGGCCGGCCGGGCTGCGGGTAGCAGTCAGGAGGGCGCTGGCAGTCGAGGGGGACTGGAAGATTCGGACCATCGACAAAGTCTACACGATTTTGCGGCAGTGCCACACGCGGGAAATCGGGGACAAATTAAAGAAAACCAGAAGAAAAGGCGCCACATGGGACGCCTTTTCAACTTACTGCCTTGATCCTTGGCGCACGCCGCTTACAGGGCCGCCAGGACGGCGTCGCCCATCTCGCGCGTGCCGACCTGCTTGCAGCCCGGCGTCAGGATGTCGCCGGTGCGGTAGCCCTGGGCCAGCACCGTCTTGACCGCGTTCTCGATGCGGTCGGCCTGCCCGGCGCGGCCCAGCGAGTAGCGCAGCATCATCGCCGCCGACAGGATGGTGGCCAGCGGGTTGGCCACGCCCTTGCCGGCGATGTCCGGCGCCGAGCCGTGCGACGGCTCGTACAGGCCCTTGTTGTTGGCGTCCAGCGAAGCCGACGGCAGCATGCCGATCGAGCCGGTCAGCATGGCTGCCTCGTCCGACAGGATGTCGCCGAACATATTGCCGGTGACGATCACGTCGAAGCTCTTGGGCGCCTTGACCAGCTGCATGGCCGCGTTGTCCACGTACATGTGCGACAGCTCGACTTCGGGGTATTCCTTGTGCACTTCGATCACGATGTCCTTCCAGAACTGGAAGGTCTCGAGCACGTTGGCCTTGTCCACGCTGCACAGCTTCTTGCCGCGCTTGGCCGCGGCCTGGAAGGCCACGTGCGCGATGCGGCGGATTTCCGGCTCGCTGTAGCGCATGGTGTCGAAGCCTTCGCGCGCGCCCTGGAAAGGACCGTCCGGTGCTTCGCGCATGCCGCGCGGCTGACCGAAGTAGATGTCGCCGTTGAGCTCGCGCACGATCAGGATGTCCAGGCCGGCCACCAGCTCGGGCTTCAGGCTCGAAGCGCCCGTCAGCTCCGGATAGCAGATCGCCGGGCGGAAGTTGGCGAACAGCTGCAGGTGCTTGCGCAGGCCGAGGATGGCCTGCTCGGGACGCAGCGGGCGGTCGAGCTTGTCGTATTTCCAGTCGCCCACGGCGCCGAACAGGATGGCGTCGGCTTCCTTGGCCAGCTTGAGCGTGGCGTCGGGCAGCGGATGGCCGCTGGCCTCGTAGCCGGCGCCGCCCACCGGGGCGGTTTCCAGCTCGAACTTCTCGTCGAGCGCGTTCAGGACCTTGACGGCCTCCGCGATGATCTCGGGACCGATGCCGTCACCCGGCAGGACTGCGATTTTCATGCTGTGTCTTCCTTGTATTGTCTTCGGCGATCTGCGGCGGCTCAGCCGACCACGCGGTTGTTCAGCCACGGCATCTTCGTCACGCGCTCCGCCTCGTATGCCTTGATCTTGTCGGCATGGCGCAGCGTCAGGCCGATGTCGTCGAAGCCGTTGAGCATGCAGTACTTGCGGAACGGCGCGATGTCGAACGCATAGGCATCGCCGCCCGGCGTGAGCACCACCTGCTTGTCCAGGTCGATGGTCAGCTTGTAGCCGTTGAACGCGTTGGTCTCGTTGAACAGGTGGTCGACCTGCAACTCGGTCAGCGCCACCGGCAGCAGGCCGTTCTTGTAGCAGTTGTTGAAGAAGATGTCGGCAAAGCTCGGCGCGATCACGGCGCGGAAGCCGTATTGCGTGAGTGCCCACGGCGCGTGCTCGCGCGAGCTGCCGCAGCCGAAGTTGCGGCGCGCCAGCAGGATCGACGCGCCCTGGTAGCGCGGCTGGTTCAGCACGAAGTCCGGGTTGAGCGGACGGCGGCTGTTGTCCTGGCCGGGCTCGCCCACGTCCTTGTAGCGCCATTCGTCGAACAGGTTCGGGCCGAAGCCGGTGCGCTTGATCGACTTGAGGAATTGCTTCGGGATGATGGCGTCGGTGTCGACGTTCTCGCGGTCCAGGGGCACCGTGAGCCCGCTGTGTACAGTGAACTTGTCCATGGTCGGTTCCTTACTTGCGGGCCGCGTTCTCGAGCGAACGGCCCACAGCCTGCGTGTCCTTGCCAACGCCGGCCATGGTGTGGCAGCCGGCGAGTTGCAGCATGCCGAAGCATGCGAGGACGATCAGGGCGTGTTTCATGATGGGACTGCGCGTATTGTTGCCTTGGGCCGGCGGTTCAGCCGAGCTGGCGGATGTCCACGAAATGGCCCTCGATGGCGGCCGCGGCAGCCATCGCCGGGCTCACCAGGTGCGTGCGTCCGCCCGCGCCCTGCCGGCCTTCGAAGTTGCGGTTCGAGGTCGATGCGCAGCGCTCGCCCGGATCGAGGCGGTCGGCGTTCATGGCCAGGCACATGGAGCAGCCCGGTTCGCGCCATTCGAAACCGGCGGCCTTGAAGACCTTGTCCAGCCCTTCGCGCTCGGCCTGCTCCTTGACCAGCCCGGAGCCCGGCACCACCATCGCCAGCTTGACGTTGCCGGCCACGCGGCGGCCCAGCTTCTGCACGACCCACGCCGCGGCGCGCATGTCCTCGATGCGGCTGTTGGTGCAGGAACCGATGAAGACCTTGTCGATCTTGATGCTGTCGACCGGCACATTGGGCTGCAGCCCCATGTACTCGAGCGCGCGCTCCATGGCGTTGCGCTTGTTCGGGTCCTTCTCCTTCTCGGGATCCGGCACGCGGTCTTCGATGCTGACCACCATCTCGGGCGAAGTGCCCCAGGTCACTTGCGGGCGGACGTCTTCCGCGCGCAGTTCCACCACCTGGTCGAAATGCGCGCCTGCGTCGGAATGCAGCGTGCGCCAGTAGGCCACTGCATGGTCCCATTCCACGCCCTGCGGCGAGAAGGGGCGGCCCTTGACGTAGTCGAGCGTGATGTCGTCCACGGCCACCAGGCCGGCGCGGGCACCAGCTTCGATGGCCATGTTGCACACCGTCATGCGCCCTTCCATGGTCAGCTCGCGGATGGCCGAACCGGCGAACTCGATGGTGTAGCCGGTGCCGCCGGCGGTGCCGATCTTGCCGATGATGGCCAGCACGATGTCCTTGGCGGTGCAGCCGCGCGGCAGCTTGCCTTCCACGCGCACCAGCATGTTCTTGGCCTTCTTGCCCAGCAGCGTCTGCGTGGCCAGCACGTGCTCCACTTCGGAGGTGCCGATGCCGTGCGCCAGCGCGCCGAACGCGCCATGCGTGCTGGTATGCGAGTCGCCGCACACCACCGTCATGCCCGGCAGCGTGGCGCCCTGCTCCGGCCCGATCACGTGCACGATGCCCTGGCGCAGGTCGTTCATCTTGAACTGGGTGATGCCGTACGCATCGCAATTGGCGTCCAGCGTGTCCACCTGCAGCTTCGAGACCGGGTCGGCAATGCCCTGGGTGCGGTCGGTGGTCGGCACATTGTGGTCCGACACGGCCAGGTTGGCGCTGATGCGCCAGACCGGACGCTGCGCGATCTTCAGGCCTTCGAATGCCTGCGGGCTGGTGACTTCGTGCAGCAGATGACGATCGATATACAGCATCGTCGTGCCGTCGTCCTCGACGTGCACGGTGTGGTCATCCCAAAGTTTGTCGTAAAGCGTCTTGGCCATGATGCAGGAGGGCGGGCCGGGACCGTTCGGTACTGCACGGTTGGCGGCGTCGCGCGGTAGTTTGCGGGGAGGTTTTGTCGCGGCAAATGCGTGCAGGAAATGCAGCTTGCAGCGATGCTTGACATCACAATCGATTATGCCACAGCGATACCGCGCGGCCGGGCCCCGCCCGGGCGGATCGGGCCTGTCGATGTAATGTGATTGGCGAAAGGGGGATTTCGCCGATGGCGAAAAGGGGCTGGCGCCCTCCCCCGCCGTGGGGAAGAGCGCCAGAGGTCAGCCGCCCAGGTAGGCGCTCTTGATGCGGTCGTTGGCCAGCAGGTTGGCGCCCGTATCGGCCAGCACCACGCGCCCCGTTTCCAGCACATAGCCGCGGTCGGCCACGCCCAGCGCCTTGTTGGCGTTCTGCTCGACCAGGAACACCGTGACGCCCTCCGCGCGGATGGTGCGGATGATGTCGAAGATCTGCGCGATCACCAGCGGCGCCAGGCCGAGCGTGGGCTCGTCGAGCAGCAGCAGGCGCGGCCGGCTCATCAGCGCGCGGCCAATCGCCAGCATCTGCTGCTCGCCGCCGGACATGGTGCCGGCGCGCTGGCCCGAGCGCTGCTTGAGGCGCGGGAACAGCGTGTAGACATGCTCGATGCCCGCCTCGACCTCGTCGCGCTTGCCGAAGAAGCCGCCCATCTTGAGGTTCTCCAGCACGGTCAGGCTGGGAAACACGCGCCGCCCTTCCGGCGAGATCGCCATGCCGAGCCGCATGATCTCGTGGGTGGGCATGCGCGTGATGTCCTGCCCTTCGAACAGCACGCGCCCGCTCGAGGCGCGCGGCGAGCCGCACACCGTCATCATCAGGGTGGTCTTGCCGGCGCCGTTGCTGCCGATCAGCGTGACGATCTCGCCCTTGTTCACTTCGATCGATACGCCGGACAGCGCCTCGATGGCGCCGTAGTGGGTATGGACCTGTTCCAGCTTCAGCATTTAGTCCTCTCCCAGGTAGGCCTTGATCACGCGCGGGTCGTTGCGCACTTCCGCCGGCTTGCCGATCACGATCGGGCGGCCGTGCTCCATCACCAGGATGCGGTCGGACACGCCCATCACCAGGCTCATGTCGTGCTCGATCAGCAGCACCGAGATGTTGAACTCGCGGCGCAGCTGGTCGATCAGCCGCGACAGCTCGACCTTCTCCTGCGGGTTGAGGCCGGCGGCCGGCTCGTCGAGCATCAGCAGGCGCGGGTTGGTGATCATGCAGCGCGCGATCTCGAGCCGCCGCTGGTGGCCGTAGGACAGCGTGCCCGCCTCGCGGTTGGCGACATGGCGCAGGCCCATGCGCTCGAGCCACACCGCGGCACGCTCGAGCGCCTCGCGCTCGGCACGGCGGTAGGCCGGCGTGGCGAACAGGCCGCGCAGCAGCCCGGCGCGCACCTGCAGGTGCTGCGCCACCAGCAGGTTCTCGACCACCGTGAGCTGCTTGAACAGCCGGATGTTCTGGAAGGTGCGCACCAGGCCGCGGCGCGCCACCTGGTGGCTCGGCAGGCGGGCGATTGAATGCCCGTCCAGCGTGACCTCGCCCGCGGTGGGCTTGTAGAAGCCGCCCACGCAGTTGAACACCGTGGTCTTGCCGGCGCCGTTCGGTCCGATGATGGCGAACACCTCGTCGCGGCGCACGTCGAAATCGATGCCGTCGACGGCGAGCAGGCCGCCGAAGCGCATCTGCAGGCCGGAGACCTTCAGCAGTTCCGGTTGCGCCTGTTGTACTTGCTGTGCCTGGCTCATTGCGGCAACTCCACATGGGGGCGGCTCGCGGGCAGCAGGCCCTGCGGACGCCACATCATCATCAGCACCATCACCAGGCCGAAGATCAGCATGCGGTATTCGGCGAAGCCGCGCGCCACCTCGGGCAGCGCGGTCAGCAGGATGGCGGCCAGGATCACGCCCAGCTGCGAACCCATGCCGCCCAGCACCACCACCGCCAGGATCAGCGCGGACTCGATGAAGGTGAACGACTCGGGATTGACCAGGCCCTGGCGCGCCGCGAAGAAGGCGCCGCCCAGCCCGGCGAAGGCCGCGCCCAGCGTGAACGCCGACAGCTTGATGCGGGTCGGGTTCAGGCCCAGCGAGCGGCAGGCGATCTCGTCCTCGCGCAGCGCTTCCCACGCGCGCCCCATCGGCATGCGGATCAGCCGGCTCGTCACGAACAGCGTGAACGCCACCAGCAGCAGCGCGAGCAGGTAGAGGAAGATCACCATGTGCTCGCCGCTGTATTCCCACCCGAGCAGCTCATGGAACGTCTTCACGCCCTCCACGCTGGCGCTGCGCGCCATCTCGATGCCGAACACGCTCGGCTTCGGAATGCCCGAGACGCCGTCCGGGCCGCCGGTGAGGCTGGTCAGGTTGTTGAGCAGCAGGCGGATGATCTCGCCGAAGCCCAGCGTGACGATGGCCAGGTAGTCGCCGCGCAGGCGCAGCACCGGGAAGCCCAGCAGGAAACCGAAGGTCGCCGACATGCCGGCCGCGATCGGCAGGCACTCCCAGAACGTCAGGCCGAAATACTGGTTGAGCAGCGCATAGGTGTAGCCGCCCACCGCGTAGAAGCCCACGTAGCCCAGGTCGAGCAGCCCGGCGTAGCCCACCACGATATTCAGCCCGAGGCCGAGGATCACGTAGATCAGCGCCAGCGTGGCCACGTCCACCGCGCCGCGCGAGCCGAAGAACGGAAACACCAGCCCGACGGCCAGCAGCAGCCAGATCGCCTTGCGCTGCTGCCCGGCGCCCAGCGCTGGCACACTCGGCAGCTTGATGCCGGCGCCGGCGCGCTGGAACAGCGGCTTGAACAGCTGGAACAGGAATACCGCGCCGACCGCCAGCCAGACCGGCTGCCAGTGCGGCTCGAACACCACCTTGTAGCCTTCGAGCTTGAGCTGCAGCCCGAGTATCGGCACCGTGAGGATGGCGGTCATGACGGCCGCGGTGATGGCGTTCTTGAGGGATTGCCCCATGGATGCATCGTTTCTCATCTCGCGCTCCTCAGACTTTTTCCACGTCCGGCTTGCCTAGCAGGCCGGTCGGGCGGAACAGCAGGATCAGCACCAGCAGGCCGAAGGCAACGACGTCCTTGTACTCGGCCGGCATGTAGCCCGTGGCGAAGGTCTCGGCCAGGCCCAGCAGCACGCCGCCCAGCATGGCGCCGGGAATGCTGCCGATGCCGCCCAGCACCGCCGCGGTGAAGGCCTTGATGCCCGCCACGAAGCCGATGAAGGGATTGAGCTTGCCAATGCTCAGGCCGATCAGCACGCCGCCCACCGCCGCCAGCATCGCGCCGAGCACGAAGGTGAAGGAGATCACGCGGTTGGTGTCGATGCCAAGCAGGTTGGCCATGCGCATGTCCTCGGCGCAGGCGCGGCAGGCGCGGCCCATGCGCGAGTGGCCGATGAACAGCGTCAGCGCGATCATCAGCACCAGCGTCACGCCCACGATCAGCAGGCGCGAATACGGCACGGTCACGGTGAAGTCGCTGCCCATCTGGAACTCGATGGCGCCGGAGATCAGCACGGGCACGGAGACGTCGCGCGCGCCCTGCCCGATCTGCACGTAGTTCTGCAGGAAGATGGACATGCCGATGGCGGAGATCAGCGGCACCAGCCGTGGCCCGCCACGCAAGGGCCGGTAGGCCACCCGCTCGACGGCGAAGCCGTACAGGCCGGTGACCAGCACCGATACCAGCAAGGCGGCGCCCAGCACCAGCGGCAGCGGATAGCCCGCCTGCGCGCCGATCGCGGTGAGCGTCACCAGGCCCACATAGGCACCGATCATGTAGATCTCGCCGTGGGCAAAATTGATCATGCCGATGATGCCGTAGACCATGGTGTAGCCGATGGCGATCAGCGCATAGATCGCACCCAGCGTCAGGCCGTTGACCAGCTGCTGGGTGAACTGTGGAAGGAACTCGTTCATGCGGGAAGCCCCATAACTTTGAAACCGGAAATGCCCCGCCGCGCCGCGGTCATGCCGTGGAGCGCGGGCCGGCCGGGCCGGCAGCCCGATACCAAAACGCCCCGCCGGTGTTCCGGGCGGGGCGCGCGAAGCCGGAGTGCGGCTTAGTTGGCAGCAGTCTTGGTGGCGTCCTTGTGCCAGGTGAAGACGACGAACTTGAACGACTTCAGATCACCCTGGGCGTCGTACTCGACCTTGCCGATCGGGGTCTGGAAAGCGTTCTTGTGCATATAGGCGGCAACCTTGGTCGGGTCCGTGCTCTTGGCGCCGGCAATGGCGTCGCCGATGATCTGGACCGCGGCGTACGCCGGCATCTGGAACGGGCCGTTGGCGTCGCGCTTCTTGTCGGCGAACGCCTTGACCAGCGCGGCATTGGCCGGGTCGGCGGAGAAATCGGCCGGCAGCGTGACCAGCATGCCTTCCGACGACGGGCCGGCGATGGCCGTCACGTCCTTGTTGCCCACGCCTTCGGGACCCATGAACGTCGCCTTGACGCCCTGCTCGCGCGCCTGGCGCAGCAGCAAGCCCATTTCGGGGTGGTAGCCGCCGAAGTAGACGAAGTCCACGCCCTGCGACTTCAGCTTGGTGATCACGGCGGAGTAGTCGGAGTCGCCGGCGTTGATGCCTTCGAACACGGCCACCGGGATCTTGGCGGCTTCCAGGTCCTTCTTCACCGACGAGGCGATGCCCTGGCCGTACGACTGCTTGTCGTGCAGGATCGCGACCTTCTTGGGCTTGACCTTGCCGATGATGTACTGGGCGGCGGCCGGGCCTTGCTGATCGTCGCGGCCGATGGTGCGGAAGATGAACTTGCGCTTCTTGTTCTCGGTGAGCTGCGGCGCGGTCGCCGACGGCGTCACCATCACGATGCCTTCGTTCTCGTAGATGTCCGAGGCCGGGATGGTGGAGCCCGAGCACACGTGGCCGATCACGTACTTGATCTTCTGGCTCACGATCTTGTTGGCGACGGCAACGGCCTGCTTCGGTTCGCAGGCGTCGTCCATCAGCACCACTTCGAACTTGTTGCCGCCGGCGCCGCCGGCCGCGTTGATCTGTTCGATGGCGGTCAGCGCACCAGCCTTGACCATGTCGCCGTACTGGGCAACCGAGCCGCTCATGGGGCCGGCGATGGCGATCTTGATGGTTTCCGCGTTGGCGGCGGCGCCGAAGGCCACCAGTGCGGTGGCCAGGGAGATGGACGTAAGACGGGACAGCGTCATCAGGAGCTCCTCGATTATTTATTGGTCATGGGCTTGAGGCGACATGACCTGCGCAATCGAACAACACCCGCGAGCTACTACCGAGAAGACGCCCGAGACGCGGAAGACGGGCCGACGAAGACAAGAGAAAGCGTGTGCGGGGCCCGGCATGTGTCAGCCCCCCGCAGTGGCGGAGGGCCTTGGTTCGGAAGACAACGTTGATGCGTTCTCTATTGCGCAGGTGATTCGCCTGCCCCGCTCGCCGCGACGCAGTCCGGAAGGGTGGCCCGGCTGCCGTCGGCAAAGCAGCCCGCATTATAGGGTCAAACCTCCTGCCTGACGCCAAATTCGCACAATTAATGCGGATCATATTGGCATAACCACAGCACAAATCATCGGAAATTGCCGACTTCGCCACCTTTCCGGCAATAATCCTCCCGCAACGCACAAGCCGACCTCGGCCTTGAATGACAAACGCCCCGGCAAGCCGGGGCGTCTGGTATTGCTGCGCTGCCACAGGCGGCCGCACGGCCGCCCGGGACGAAGATCAGCGCTTGCCGATATCCGGCACGTCGCGGCTGGCCGCACCGTTGAACAGCTGGCGCGGACGGCCGATCTTGTACTCCGGATCGGTGATCATCTCTTCCCACTGCGAGATCCAGCCCGGGGTGCGGGCCAGCGCGAAGATGCAGGTGAACAGCGAGGTCGGGATGCCCAGCGCGCGCTGCACGATACCCGAGTAGAAATCGACGTTCGGGTACAGCTTGCGGCTGACGAAGTACTCGTCTTCCAGCGCGATCTTTTCCAGCTCCATCGCCAGCTTGAACAGCGGGTCGTTGTGCAGGCCCAGTTCGTTCAGCACTTCGTGGCAGGTTTCGCGCATCAGCTTGGCGCGCGGGTCGTAGTTCTTGTACACGCGGTGGCCAAAGCCCATCAGGCGCACGCCCGAGTTCTTGTCCTTGACCTGCTTGATGAACTCGGTGATGTTCTCGACGCCGCCGATTTCCTCGAGCATCTTCAGCGCTGCCTCGTTGGCACCGCCGTGAGCCGGGCCCCACAGGCAGGCCACGCCGGCGGCGATGGCGGCGAACGGGTTGGTGCCCGACGAGCCGGCCAGGCGCACGGTCGAGGTCGAAGCGTTCTGCTCGTGGTCCGCGTGCAGGATGAAGATGCGGTCCAGGGCGCGCTCGAGCACCGGGTTCACGGTGTACGGTGCGCACGGGGTGCTGAACATCATGCGCATGAAGTTGCCCGAGTAGGACAGGTCGTTCTGCGGATAGACGTACGGCTGGCCGATGTTGTACTTGTAGGCCATGGCGACCAGGGTCGGCATCTTGGCGATCAGGCGGATCGCCGAGATTTCGCGCTGGTGCGGATCGTCGATGTCCATGGCGTCGTGGTAGAACGCGCTCATGGCGCCCACCAGCCCGGTCAGCACGGCCATCGGGTGCGCGTCGCGGCGGAAGCCGCGCAGGAAGAACTGCATCTGCTCGTGAACCATGGTGTGGTTCATCACGGCGCCGACGAATTCTTCCTTCTGCTTGGCGTTGGGCAGTTCGCCCTTGAGCAGCAGGTAGCAGGTTTCCAGGTGATCGCACTTGGTGGCCAGCTGCTCGATCGGGTAGCCGCGGTACAGCAGCTCGCCCTTGTCGCCGTCGATATAGGTGATCTTCGAATTGCAAGAAGCCGTCGACATGAAACCGGGGTCGTAGGTGAACTTACCGGTTTGACCGTACAGCTTGCGAATATCGATCACGTCCGGGCCTACGGTACCGGTGTAAATCGGCAGCTCAACGCTGGGGGTACCATCGGAAAACGATAGCGTGGCTTTCACATCGGACGGTGTCATGTCGGTTCCTTCAAATGCTTGACTAATAATGTTGACGATACTCAGACCGAACGCAGCATGGAGATGACGCGCTGCATCGGGGGCGTGTCGAGCTCACCGTCCAGCTCCTTGCGGGCAAGCAGCAGGTCCATCAACTCGTTGTCGCTCAGCTCGAACAGCTCAGAGAGCGCGGCCACGTCCTGGTCGGAGAGGCTTTCTTCGTAACGGTTGAAAAAACGTTCGACGATGATGTCGTTCTCCAGGAGGCCGCGCCGCGCGCGCCAGCGCAGTCGCGCACGCCGGTGCGGATCGGCCTGGTGGGAGAAACTGGGGGAAACACTTTCGGTCATAGGTCCCTACTTCCGGCGCGCCGGTCCGGACTGCATATTGATAGCCCGGACTGACGCGCCGCTTACAACCACCGCGCGGTCAGACCGAGCGGCGAACCATCAGCTCCTTGATCTTGCCGATGGCCTTGGTCGGATTCAGCCCCTTCGGGCAGACGTCGACGCAGTTCATGATGCTGTGGCAACGGAACAGGCGGTACGGGTCGTTCAGGTCGTCCAGGCGCTGGCTGGTGGCCTGGT
>NZ_JBFTLQ010000144.1:0-11539 GCF_056396525.1 Cupriavidus sp. 05T41 | reverse complement strand
CGCCAGCCTCGGGGGTGCCGGGCGCGGGCGTGCCGGGCGCCGCGCAGCCGGCCAGCAGCAGCGCTATCGCGGCAACGGCCAGCAGCGCGGCCGGCGCCKCGTCGAAGCGGGAAGCGATCAGACGCAAAGCTGCTCCAGCACGGCCAGGCGCCGGCGCGATTCGGTGACGAAGGGGTTGCCGCGGTCCCATGCGTAACCGGCCAGGATGGCCGAGATCATGCGGCGGATTTCCGGCGTGGCGTCAGGATGGAAAATCAGCTTCTGGAAGCGTCCTTCGTACCACGCCTCGACAAAGGTGCGGAAGCAATCCACGCCTTCCTTGAGCGGCTGCCCGTACTCCGCCTGCCAGTCCACGGTCTCGCCGGCGAACTGCCGCGCCAGGCAGGCCGTGGCGAGGCTGGCCGACTTGAAGGCGATGGTCACGCCCGAGGAGAACACCGGGTCGAGAAACTCGCCGGCATTGCCGAGCAGCGCATAGCCCTTGCCCCACAGCGACTTCACATTGGCCGAATAGCCGGCGATCTGCCGGGCCGGCGTATCCCACCTGGCATTGGCCAGCAGCCTGGCCAGGCCCGGCTCTTCGCCGACCAGCGCCTTGAGGCGCTCGGTCTCGGTGCCGGTGTACTGGTCGAGGAAGCGCTTCTCCGCCACCACCCCCTGCGAGCAGCGCCCATCGGAAAACGGGATGGTCCAGTACCAGACATCCACGTGCTCGGGATGCACGCTCACGCGGATCTTGTTGCGGTCGAAGGTGCCGGGCGGAATGCGGTCTTCCACGTGGGTGAAGATGGCGCTGCGCACAGGGAAGTTGGACGGCGACTCCAGGTCCAGCAGGCGCGGCAGCACGCGGCCGAAGCCGGAGGCATCCAGCAGGAAGCGCGCCTGCACGCGGTAGACGCTGCCCTCGGCGTCGCGGACGGTGACGCTGGGCTGCTCGCCCTCCACGTCGACGGCGGTAACCTGGTGCGAGAAGCGGACTTCGGCGCCCTGCTTCTGCGCCTCGCCGATCAGCACGTGGTCGAAGCGCGCGCGCTGGACCTGGTAGGTGGTGCCCCAGCCGGCGGAGAACTTGTCGCGGAAATCGAAATCGGTATAGCGGTCGCCGCGCGCGAAGGCGGCGCCGTTCTTGTACTGGAAGCCGGCTTCGACCACGGCCTGCAGCATGCCCGCTTCCTCGATGTACGCCATGCTCTGCGGCAGCAGGCTCTCCCCGATCGAGAAGCGCGGGAAGGTTTCCTTCTCCAGCACCAGCACGCCGATGCCGCGCTTGCGCAAGAGCCCTGCCGCCACGGAGCCTGCCGGACCCGCGCCGATGATAAGGACGTCCACCTGTTCGGTATTCATTTCGTAACCCTGTTCCTGTCGTTCGATCTGTCGATCTTGTTGGTCTTGTTTGTTGTTATCGGCTCTGGTGCCGCATTGCTTCAGCCCCCTGCGCCTGCGGCCGGAACCACGGCGACAGCAGCCACACCGCGCCGACCCCCGACAGCATGGTCATGCCGAAGGCGTGCAGCGCGGGCGTGGACGACAGTGCGAGCAGGCCGAACGCCAGCAGCGTGCTGGCCGCGCCCAGCACGATCGCCGTCCACGACTCGCCGTCGCCGGGATGCTCGAGCAGGAAGATGCCGTAGTCCACCCCCACGCCGAGCAGCAGCGCCAGCGCCAGCACCGAGAACAATTGCAGCGGCACCTGCAGCCAGCCCAGCAGGGCCACGCTGAACAGCGCCGCCAACAGGGTCGGCACCAGCGCGCGCCAGGCGCCGCGGCCATAGCGCCACATCAGCAGCAGCGCCACGCCGGCCGCGCCGGCGGCCAGCAGCCAGGTCATCAGCACGCGGTAGTGCCTGAGCAGCGAGGACAGGTCCGCCACGCGGTCGACCCATTCCACGCCCGGCACCTTGGCCGCCGCCGCTTCGATCAGCGCGATGGTGGCGGGCTTGTCCAGCCCGCGCAGCAGCATGACGCTGGCATAGCCGTCGCCCTCGCGGTCCAGCCACAGGTGGCGCAGCGTGTCCGAGACCGGACTGGCCAGCCACGCCGGCAAGGTCAGCACCTGGCCGGCCGCCGCCGCGTTGGGCGCACCCACCGCGCCCCCGACCGCGCGCGCCACGCGCTCGCGCACGGCGCTTTCCAGGCCGCCGCTCAGGGCCGCGTCGGCACGCTGGCGCGCTGCCSACGGCACCCAGTCGGAGATCGCCACGAAGCCGGCAAGGTCGCCATGCGCGACCACGCCCGCCAGGGCTTGCTTGACCGCCTCMTCGCGCGCCAGCACTTCGTCGGGCGTGCCGCCGCGCACCAGCAGGAACTGCGCCGGGCTGGGCGTGCCCAGCAGGCGCCCGGCGCTACGCTGGGCCTCGATCAGCGCCGGCGGCGAGCTTTGCAACTGCCGCACGTCGTCCGCCACATGGACCTGCCACAAACCCGGCACCACGAACAAGGCCAGCAGGCCGAGCAGCAGCAAGGATGCGCGGTCCGCGCCCACGCGCGGCCAGCGCGCCAGGCTGGCGGTCAGCCAGGCCGACAGGCGCGTCTCGCGCAGCTGGCCGCGGTCGAGCAGGGGAAACCAGAACACCACGGTCAGKAAGGCCGCCACCAGGCCCACGGCCGAGAACAGCGCCATCTGCCGCAGCCCGGGGAACGGCGCGATGCCGAGCGCCAGGTAGGCCACCGCACTGGTCGACAGCGCCAGCGCCATGCCCGGCAGCAGCCGGCGCATCACCTGCGGCGGCGTGGCCCCGGGACTGGCCTGGCGCGAGACGAAATAGTGGATGCCGTAGTCTTCCGCCACGCCCACCAGGCTGGCGCCGAACACCAGGGTGATCAGGTGCACGCGGTCGAACACCAGCGCCGTGGCCGAGACCGCCGCCGCGGTGCCGACCAGCAACGACAGGCCCACCAGGATGATCGGGCGCAGCGAGCGGAAGGCCAGCCACACCAGCAGCAACACCGCCGCCAGCGAGCCCCAGCCGATCACGTTCATTTCCAGGCTGGCCTGCGCGGCGGCGGCCTCGGCGTGCAGCGGAATTCCCGCCGCCACCACCTGCACGCCGCCGCCCTGCTCCGCGGCGCGCGTGKCGAGCTTGAGCAGGTCGGAGTAGTCGGTATCGCCGCTTACCGAGAACGCCGGCTTGCTGATGCGGTAGGTCAGCAGCACCCACTCCTTGCCCTCGGCGCTGAGCGCGGCCAGGCCATCGCGCTCGTGCACGCGCGTCATGGCCGCGCGCGACAGCCACCAGTCCTGCCACAGGCCGAGCGGGTCGGCTGCCCAGTCKGTCAGGCGCGGGCCGGTGGATAGCTGGTAGAGGCGGGTCAGCGCCTGCCGGGCCAGGGTATCCGCGTCGGCCTGGCCCAGCATGGCGCGCTGGCTGTCGGTCAGCAGGCGGTCGCGGTACGGCCGGTAGAAGGCCAGCGCCGCGTCCAGGTCGAAGCTGGCGATGCGGTCCACCGGCTGCAGCAGCCCCGCCTGCGGCCGGGTTGCCGCGCTGAAGCGCTGCGCCGCGGCGCGCGCGCGCGTCCAGTCCGGGGCGCCGACCAGCACCACGATCTCGCGCGATACACCGTCGGCCAGGCGGCGCAGCACGCGGTCGGCGGTGGCGGTACGCTGGCTGGTCGGCAGCAAGGCCATCACATCGGTATCGAGCCGCGAGGCGCGCCAGAACTGCAACTGGTGCGCCGCCAGGGCGATCACCAGCAACAGCCACGCCACGGCCAGCACCCGCTCCAGGGTACTGAGGCCGTGCAAGGACTTGCCGGTGGCCAGGCCCGCGTTACTCAAAGCGCTGCTCCTCGTCGGCGGCCAGGCGCGTGGCCGCGCTCGGGTCGATCAGCTTCACGTGCGTGCTGTCGCCGCCGGCTTCTTCCAGGCGCACATCGCGCACGAAGCGGTCGCCGGCCAGCTCGATACGCGCGAACACGCGGTGCATGGCGGCATCCTTCGGCGTCAGCGTCAGGGTCCATCCGCTMTTGCCGACCAGCTTGCCGGCCACCTCGAAACGCGCCGACAAKGCACGCAGGTCGCCGCGCAGCACMGCGATCACCGACTCGCCCACTACCCGCATGGCGGGCTGGGCATCGGCCTGCATCTGCTGCTGCACGCGCCCGTCGGCACCGCRCATCACCAGCCGCTCAGGTGTCACCAGCAGGCTCGAGGCGAACGGCTCGCGCGTGCTCCACACCACGCCGCGCTCGCGCGCCAGCACGAAGTCGCCGCGCGAAACCAGCGGATTGGCAAAGCCGGACAGGCGGCGCGTCTGCTCGAAACGGCCGTGGATCACCGGCGCATCGGACAAGCGCCCCGCCACCGAGGCCAGCAGGTCGGGCGCCGCCGCGCCGGCCAGGCGCGGGACGGCCAGCACGGCGCCGCACAGGGCCAGCAAGACGCCGCGGCGCTTCATTGCCCGTCCTCCGCGCGCGCCACGCCTTCGCCGGCCGCCACGCCGAGCCGCTCCCACAACACCGGCGGGCACACGTAGCACATCTCGCCATTGCGCATGTCCACCGCCACCTGGATGGTGTAGCCCTTGGTCAGGCGCCGRCCGGTGGCCGCGTCGCGCACCAGGTATTCGATCTTCAGGCGGTTCTCCCACTCGACGATGGCCGCGCGGATGACGAAGGGCTGGCCGTAGGTCAGCGGGCCGACATACTTCACCCGCATGTCCACCACCGGCCAGGCATAGCCCGAGTCGCGCATGGCCGGATAGTCGTAGTGATAGCGTTCGAGCAGCGCGCAGCGCGCCTGCTCGAAATAGCGCACGTAGTTGCCGTGCCACACCACATTCATCGGGTCGAGGTCGTGGAAGGCGGGACTGAGCGTGATCTCGTGGCTGAAGTCTTGAGACATAGGAGTTGCCGTGTGCGGTGTGCGGGGAGCCGGCCGTCAGTCGCCGCGCGGCGCCGGCGCGCCGTGCGGTGTGGCATGTGGCGCGCCGGCGCGCGCGGCTTCGGGCACGCCGCCGCCCTGCCCCCAGAAATCGTAGAAGTTGAACCAGTCGTAGGGCGACTCCGCCAGCAGTTGCGACAGCCATTGCGCGTAGTCCGTGGCATGCCCCGTGAGGATGGCGTCGCGGCGCGCGCGCGGCAGGCGCACCTCGCGCGCCAGCTCGGTGAAGCGCAGCAGGTGGCCATTGCCCGAGCGCACGCAGCCCATGGCGAACAAGGGGCATTCCAGCAGCGCGGCCAGCACGTAGGGGCCGACCGGGAAGCGCGCCGGCGCGCCGAAGAACGGCACCGTCACCGTGCGCCCGCCGTGCACCGGGACGCGGTCGCCGGCGATCGCCACGAACTCGCCCGCGCGGACCTTCTCGGCCAGCATCAGCGCGGTGGCCGGCGAGATGTCGTCGACCTGGAACAGTTGCAGGCCGGAGCGCGGATCCAGGCGCGAGAGAATGCGGTTGAACTGGGCGGCGTGCGCGGTATGCACCAGCACCGTCAGGCGCAGGCCCTGGCGCCGGTTGGCCAGCACGCGGCACAGCTCCAGGCAGCCCATGTGCGCGGTCACGATGATGCCACCCTGGCCGCTGGCAATCTGCTGCTGCATCACTTGTTCGCCCTCGCGTCGCACGTTGCCGTAGCGATAGCCGCCGCCGATGGCGAGCAGCTTGTCGAGCAGCGTGTCGGCGAACGAAAAGAGATGGCGCAAGGTATGGCGCAGGCCCGGCGCGGCGCCCGCGGGCACGGCCGTGCCGGTGGCGGCCTGGACGCGCCGCAGGTAGTCGAGCGACGAATGGCGCGCCAGCGGCCTGGCCAGCCAGTAGTAGGTGACCACGGGATACAGCACGGCGCGGAACAGCGTGCGGCCGCACAGCCGGTAGAGCCAGTACAGGCACCACACGCCCCACACGCAGGTGGATTCGCGGATCTGGCTCCAGTGCCGCGCCATGCGGCCCGGCTGGCTGGCTTGCCGCTGGTCGTGTCGCTGGTCGTGTCGCTGCGCGTTCATGCCGGTCGCACCTTGCGCCACAGCAGCAKCGGCAGCCGCCTGAGCATGCCGAAGAACAGCCGGGTATGCATGGCYGAGATCAGCACGTTGTCACGCCAGACCTGGAAATGCGAGACGCCATCCGACGGATAGGTGACCCGCGTGGGCACGTTGACGATGGGCACGTTGCGCCAGGCCAGGTGGACCAGCACTTCGGTATCGAACTCCATGCGCCGCCCCAGCCGCACGTCATGCACCAGCGCAAGCACCGGGCCGAGCGGATAGACCCGCAGGCCGCACATCGAATCGCGGATGGCGAGCGACAGCGTGTTGATCCAGACCCAGACATGGGTCAGGTAGCGCGCCAGCAGCCGCACGCGCGGCACCGACTCGTCGTAGACCGGATAGCCGCACACCATGGCATCCGGGCGCGCCTGCGCCAGCGCCACGAACTGCGGGATGCACGCGGCGTCGTGCTGGCCGTCGGCATCGATCTGCAGGGCGTGGGTAAAGCCCATGCGCGCGGCCTCTTCGAAGCCGGCCATGATGGCGCCGCCCTTGCCCTGGTTCTTCGGCAGGCGGATCAGGTGCACGCGCTGCGCGTGCGCGGCGGCGATCTCGCGCAGCACGCGCTCGCATGCCGGGCTGCTGCCGTCGTCCACCAGCAGGCAGGGCAGCGGATGCCGCAGGATGGCCTGCACCATGGCGCCGATGGCGTGTTCGTGGTCATAGACCGGCACCAGCACCACCGGCTTAAACATGCGCGTCTCCGAAAACGATGCGACCGCTGGCATGCGGCCCCTGTGCCGAACTGAGGCGGAACGCTAGCGCGTTGCGCTCGGGCTGCCATGTCAGCGCCAGTTGCACGGTCGTGCCCGGCATGATCACGGCCTGGAACTTGAGCGTCTCCAGCCGGCGGAACTGCGCGCGCGGCGGCACCGGCAGGCGCGCCGGCGCCAGCGCCATGACCCAGTCGACCTGCGCCACGCCGGGCACGATCGGACTGCCGGGGAAATGGCCGTCGAACACGGCCAGGTCTTCGCTGATGTCCAGTTCGGCGCTGGCCGACATGGCATCCCCGCCCGCCTGCCAGCGCACCGCCGGCAACACGCGGCGGAACATATCGCGCAGCATGGCTTCGGTGGTCTTGCCCTGGGCATTGCACGGCAAGGCATCGGCGAAACTCCAGCGGCGCGGCAGCGCCAGCGCGTCCACMGCGCTCGCCAGGACGGCGCGCAGCGCGGCCAGCAAGGCTGCCCTGCCCTGGCCGGCCAGCAGGGCGGCGCCGCCATCGCTCGGCACCACCGCGGCACCGAGGCGCATGCCGATATCCAGTTCGAGCAGCACCACGCGCGCTTCGCGCACCAGCGGCGATTGCTGCAGGACTTGCTCGACCTGCGTCAGCGAGATGCGCTTTTCCTCGATCTTGACGATGCGGTCGGCGCGGCCCGCCAGCGCAAAGCCGCCGTCGCCGGCGGGCTGCACCTGGTCGGCGCACAGGTACCAGCCGTCGTCCGGCAGATGGGCCGAGCGGACCGCGAGGAAGCCGTCCTGCAAACGCCACTGCACGCCCGGCAGCGGGGTCCAGCGCTCGTCATGGCGCGCGCGCTGGCGCCAGGCGATGCCGCCGGTCTCCGAGCTGCCGAAGACTTCGACCGGGGCCAGGCCGAAATGGCGCAGCGCGTCGGCCGCGGCCTCCGGCGGCAACGGCCCGCCGGACGAGAACACGGCATGCAGCGAGGCGCGCGCCGGCGCCCAGTCGAGTGCCGGCGGCATGCGCCGCAGGTGCGCGGGGCTGGTCACCAGCACCGCAGGCGTGCCATCGCAGGCGCGCACGATTTCCTCGTGGAAGGCGAGCCGGTCGGCGGGCATGGGCCGCGCCGCGGCAAGCGGCCACAGCACGCAGAACAGCAGGCCATAGATATGCTGGTGCGAGACCGTGGCCAGCACCCGTGCCTGCGCCGGCACGCCGGCGCCGAACGCGGCCTGCAGCGCCTGCACCTCCGCCTCCAGCTGCGACAGTTGCTTGACGATGGCCCCGGGCGCGCCGGTGGAGCCGGAGGTAAACAGGGTTACCTGTGTCGAGCGCGGGTCCAGCGGCGGCCAGCCGGGAGCAGCCGCGCCATGCGCATCCCGCGCCTGCGGCCGCACCCCGCCTGGCAGGTCGCCGGCGCGCGCATCGGCGCGCCCGGCCAGCGCAGCCAGCGTCTCGGCACGCGTATCGCCAGGCAGCACCACGTGCTTGCCGGCGTGCCATGCGCCGAACAAGGCGGCGGCGAACTCGGCAGTGGATTCGAGATAGAGCGCCACCGTGGTGCCCGGCACCGCCGCGAAGGCCTGCCGCCAGGCCGTCGCGCGCCGCACGAAGGCCGGCGCATCCAGGTTGCCGGCCGTGCCGTGCGCCACCGCATGCGTGCGCGCCGCCAGTGCGGCCATCGCGCCGCTTACGCCGAGCCACTCAGCCATGCCTGCCTCCGGCCATCACGCGCTGGCGCACCAGCCATTCGCCGGCAAACATGGCACCCATCAGGCCATAGGCGATGCCGCCGTTGTAGAGTGCCCAGACCCGGTCGCTGGCCAGCACCGCGGTCAGCGCGGCCACCGTGCCGTTGGCGATGAAGAACACGCACCAGGCCTGCGTTACGCGGCGCGTGTAGGCCACGCCCGCGGGCGGCAAATCCGGCTCGCGCAGCCGCGCCAGCCGCTCGACCAGGCTGGGCGGGTGGCGCAGGCTCCAGCCGAACACGGCCAGCATGGCGCCATTGACCAGCACCGGGTAGAGCTTGAGCGRCATGGCGTGGTTGGAAGCCGCCACCACTGCCGCCAGCGCGGCGGCCAGCACCGCCAGCAGGCGCCAGCCGGCCTGGCGGCTGGTCAGCACGCGCAGCAGCGCCAGCGCCACCAGCGCCAGCGCCATCACGCGCGGCGACCAGTGCTGCAGGCCGAAGTAGATCGTCACCGGATAGCACAGCGTGAGCACGCCGAGCAGCAGTTTGCGCAGGCGCATGCGGATCAGGCCGTGGCGGGCGAATCGACCAGCAGGGCCAGTGCCTGCACCACGTCCTGCACGGTGCGCACCGCCTTGAACTGCTCGGGCTTGATCGGCTTGTTGAGCATGGGCTTGAGCTTGACCAGCAGATCGACCGCGTCGATGCTGTCGATGTCCAGGTCTTCGTACAGGCGCGCTTCCGGGCGGATGCGCCCGCGCTCGATCTCGAAGGTTTCCTCGAGCACGGTGGCCACCCGCGCAAAGATTTCGTMATGAGTCATGATGGGCTCCCTTGGTAGTCGGTGGTGCTTGCCGCGCTGGCCGCGGCTGGCGGTATGGTGATCCGCAGGCTCAGGCCGAAGCCTGGCCGGCGCGCTGCGAGGCCACGAAGGCGGCCAGTGCGGTGACGCTGGCGAAACGCGCGCGCATCTCGTCCTTGTCCCMGTTCATGGTCACGCCATAGCGCTTTTGCAGCGCCAGGCCGAGCTCGAGCGCGTCGATMGAATCCAGGCCCAGGCCTTCGATGAACAGCGGCGCGCCGTCGTCGATATCGGCCGGGCCGATGTCTTCGAGSGACAGCGAYGARATGATCAGTTCCTTGATTTCKTGYTCAAGCGCCTKCACGGCGGAYCTCCCTGGARAAAAACTCGGATAGYGATTGGGTCAGATGCCTGACGGCCAGCGCGTMGTCCAGTCCGGACGGCACCCACTGGGCGACGCTGACGTCTTCTCGCACGTCGATGATGTAACGGGGCCTGCGCGCCGGCACGCGATACCACTTTTCACCCTTGGTCAGGGTGGGCGGCTCGCAGCGGATCACCACCGGCGTGAGCGCGAAGCCGCCGCGCACGGCGATATTGGCCGCGCCGCGCTGCAGCCGCAGCGGACCTTGCAATGCGGTGCGCGTGCCCTCGGGAAAGATGACGAGGTTGTTGCCCGCGTTCAGCGAGGCAATGCAGTCGTCCACCATGCCGGCACCGGAATCGTTGCAGACGTAGCCGGTGGCGCGCACCGGCCCGCGCGTAAACGGGTTGCGGGCCAGCCCCGCCTTGACCACGCAGTCGGCCTGGCGCGTCAGCGCGATCAGGAACACCACGTCKATCAGCGAGGGATGGTTGKCCACGATCAGCAGGCCGCTGCGTTGCAGCCGCTCGGGGTGCCGCACCTCGTAGCGGATCACGCCGACGGTGCGCATGAGCAGCAGGAACAGCCGGAAGGCATGGTGGATGATGTTCTTGCACACCCGCTGGCGGCGTGCCGAGGACCACAGCAGCACCGTCATCAGCGGGAATACCGCCACGCGCAGCAGCAAGCCGCCCACGCCGAAGCTGGAGAAGCACAGTCCCGTGGCGCACACGCGCCAGGCACGGTCCAGGCGCTCAACCATGGCGCTGCCACCTCCATGCGCCGCGCTCGCCGCGGTGGCGCAGTTCGGCATCGCCCGCCAGCATGAAGCGCAAGACGTCCAGCCCATGGGGCAGCAAGGCGCCTGGCGTGGCCGGGGCGTCGGCGGCGCTGGTCGCCTCGAGGCTGAACCGGACCTCGCCGGGCTGCGGCCTGGACACGCGCCAGGCCCAGCCGAACAGGCACTCGGGTTCGTCGGCAAAGACCGCGTAGGCGGTGGGCAGCGGCGCCTCGTAGTGCACCAGCAGGACTTCGGCGGCGCCATCGGCCAGCAGGCCGCAGGCTTCCGCCACCGCCGCTTCGACGGTGTCGCGGCCGGCGGCCAGCGCTTGCAGGTTAGCGGGATCGCCGCGGTCGATCGAATACAGTGCCCCGATGGCGTTATGCACGGACAGGCCGAACGCCGTGGGCGACAGGGCCTCGCCGTCGGCGAGGTCGCCGAGCATCTGCAGCGGGCGCAGCGTATCGCCATGGCGCGACGCGAAGATGACGGGAATGCCCTCCACGCCCGGCTGGCAGGCGTAGGCGGGATGGAGAGCGGCCCGGCCTAGCGCGCTGGCGCGCCGGCGCAACATCGGGGCCATGGCGCTCAATGCGGGCAGTTCGTCACCGGCCGGCAGCCAGGGCGCACGGCTCCAGTCAAGCCAGGCTTGCTGCGTGTCTAGTTGTGCTGCACATGCCGCCCATGCGCGAATACCGAATTCCATTGCCATGCCGTTCGCGTTGGGTGGAAGAAATGGCAGCGGCGCTGCCGGCCCGCCGGCGAGCGCTGCGCGCCCAGGTGGCGGGCAGCGCTCTCGCGAGACCTCGCGAAGCGCGCCGGCCAGGCATCGAACAACACTCTGATGACGCAACGTTATCAGGAGATATCAACCGCTCACCGCCTGTTTGCCTCTGTTGACTGCTAATTGCCGCCTGTTTTTCCAGGGCGCCGCCCACATGCCATGGGCCGCAACCTGCATTTCCGAAATAACGGCAAAAAGCGCGCAAAACTAACCTCGGGGCGTGATCAGGACCGCGGAAACCCCTGGTGTGGCGCAAGAAATATATTCAGCAAATAGGACGAATCTGACCTGCGCATTTTGTCAGGGCCGAATTCTCGCACAAAGGGACATCGGAAGGCGATGCGAGATCGTTAAGAAGGTTCGCAAATGTAACGACCGGGGCGCGGCTGCGCGATGGMACCGCTGGGGGCCGCGCCGGGGGCCGTGCTGGGGGCCGTGCTGGGG
>NZ_JBFTLQ010000143.1:0-11540 GCF_056396525.1 Cupriavidus sp. 05T41 | reverse complement strand
ACGCAGCCACAGCAATCGAACGCGGCAACCATGCCTCGGATATCGAGGAATGGGAAAGCTGTAACCGCGCTTTTCACGGAGCATTGATTCGACCGTGTGGCATGCCGAGACTGCTGCGCACGATCGAGGAATTGCATGTAGCTCGTCTGAGATATATGTACGCAACCACAACCAGTACAACTTGGGACCCTCAGTCACAACAGGAACATCATCAGATTCTTGATGCCGTCCGCCACAAGGACGTCGAGCGCGCATGCGGTCTGATTGAGCTGCATGTGCTCGAATCTGCTGAAATTATAATCAAGGCGTTGCGAAACCGGCACGAGCAGTTAGATAAGTTCGTCGACGTTCCGACCTGATTACTCTTGCCACTCTTTTTCAAACTGTTCATCACCCTCAGCAACTGCACACCTTATTTACTACCACATTAAAATTCCCAACGATAGCGCATCCCAAAATAGCAAAACCACAGACACTTTATTTCCTTAGAATTTTTTAGAAAAATTGACTGCGAAATCTACTCGTAGGATAACGCACGTCAATTAAATATCAAAATATACAGGAGACATAAGCATGAAATCAGAACCACTCTATAGAAAGGTGGCATGGAAGTTACTGCCATTCTTGTTTATCAGCTATGTCATAGCCTATCTAGATCGCGTGAACATTGGATTTGCCGCATTGCGCATGCAGCATGATCTCAGCTTCAGTGATACCGCATACGGATTTGGAGCCGGAATCTTCTTTCTAGGATATGTACTGTTTGAAGTTCCGAGCAACATGTTTCTCACGAGAATCGGTGCGCGTAAAACCATCATGCGCATCATGATCGGTTGGGGGATACTTTCCTCTGCCATGATGTTCGTGCAGAATCCAACGCATTTTTACATCCTACGATTCTTCTTGGGTGTATTCGAGGCCGGGTTCTTCCCAGGAATTATCCTTTATCTCACGTATTGGTTTCCCGCGCATTTGCGAGGAGGTATTATTGCAATCTTCATGTCCGCGATCGCGGTTGCCGGTATTGTGGGGGGTCCCGTTTCTGGATGGATCATCACATTTATGGATGGCGTACATAATCTCCATGGATGGCAATGGATGTTTCTCCTGGAAGGGGCGCCAGCAATCGTACTCGGCATCGTCGCCGCGTTCGTTCTGGCTGATGGACCGCAAGACGCGAAATGGCTGACAGAAACCGAGCGCGACATAATTGAACGCGACACCAAAACCCCCAGGGGAAATAGCGCGCATTCCATGGCTTCTGCTGTTCGTGACGCCCGCATTTACGCACTGGCCCTTGTCTACTTTGCGGTGATGTGTGGGTTGTATATTCTCGGATTCTGGCTACCTGGCATGATTAAAAGCTATGGAGTGTCCGATCCCTTCCACATTGGCCTCCTGACCGCAGTCCCGTACATTGCCAGCACTATTGGCATGGTCGTCATTAGCCGACATTCGGACGCGACCGGAGAGCGGAGAAGGCACTTGGCAGGGTCTATGTTCGTCGCCGCAACAGCTCTTGTAGCAAGTACGTTTGTTCCAAACAACTTGATTCTTGGGCTCATCGCTCTAAGCGTGGCAGCAGTTGGCCTCTATGCGTCGATGCCGCTTTTCTGGACTATCCCTACTCGTTACCTGTCGGGGCAAGCAGCCGCTGGCGGAATTGCCCTTATCAATTCGCTCGCTCTGATTGGGGGATTCGTCAGCCCGACCGTGCTGGGCTTCTCAAAATCAACGACTGGCAGCATCAATATTGGTATTTACGTCTTCGCCGTAGTTCTGAGCGTAGGCGCGCTCGTCCTGCTCGTTGCCATGCCGGAAAGGCTCCTGAAAGACTCGAACACTATAGACACCGAATCGCCGAAGGAGAAGCCCGCAATCAGTTAGTAGGGCGGCCTCAATTGTTCAACAGAGAGGCGTGACTGCAGGTGGTACCTATGTGCAGCGTGACATCGAATGCGCATCAGGGTGTGCTGACGCGCCTTTTTTATGAAGTGTGCCATCAACCAATGTAACGACCTCCTGTCGAGGTACAACAGGTAAGGTAGTGAACGGCACCGCAACCGAGCAGTTGGGTTCACATGCCCTAGAGATATATCGGACCCGCACGCGGCATTGAGATCACCGAAGTGATAGCTGCACGAACGCCTTGCAGAACAGCCGGCGGTCCAGAGTTGAAATGCAGATCAACTGTTCGTGAGACCGCGCAGCGTGACTTACGTGGACGACGCGCGGTGGATGTACAGCCTGGTAGCGAAAAAACTGCTTGCCCCCTCCGACTGCATTCCGCCCCTTCCGGCACCGACACCAGCCGGAGAGGCGTAGTGCGTTTTCCACCCTGAACTATTCCGACTGAGTTTTTGCCCCAAAGGAGCGAACACATGCCTGACACTCTCATCAAGGTCGACCTAAGCCAGTCCGCGTACGAGAACGACCAGATCCACAATCGCTGGCATCCGGACATTCCCATGGCGTGCTGGGTAAGTCCCGGTGACGACTTCATCCTTGAGACCTACGACTGGACCGGCGGTTTCATCAAGAACGACGACAGCGCAGACGACGTGCGTGACATCGACCTTTCTATCGTGCATTTTCTTTCCGGCCCCGTAGGCGTGCGCGGCGCCGAGCCCGGCGATCTCTTGGTGGTCGATCTGCTCGACATTGGAGCCAGGCCGGACAACCAATGGGGCTTCAATGGTTTCTTCTCAAAGGCAAATGGGGGCGGCTTCCTGACTGACCACTTCCCGCACGCCCAGAAATCCATCTGGGACTTTCACGGCGTCTACACGAGTTCGCGCCATATCCCGGGCGTGAACTTTGCCGGATTGATTCACCCAGGGCTGATTGGCTGCCTGCCAGATTCAAAGCTGCTGGAAACATGGAACGCACGAGAGACCCAATTGATTGCGACAGCACCCGAGCGCGTACCGCCACTTGCGAATCCGCCATTGGCGGCGACAGCCCACATGGGTAAGCTGACCGGCGTCGCCCGGGACAAGGCCGCCGCCGAGGGGGCACGCACGGTACCGCCGCGCGAGCACGGTGGCAACTGCGATATCAAGGATCTATCACGCGGGTCGAAGGCTTTCTTCCCGGTCTATATAGACGGCGCAGGCCTCTCGGTCGGGGATCTCCATTTCAGCCAAGGCGACGGGGAGATTACGTTCTGCGGTGCCATCGAAATGGCCGGCTGGGTGCACATGCGAGTGAATCTCATCAAGGGCGGCATTGAGAAGTACGGCATTCGGAATCCGGTGTTCCAGCCCAGCCCAATTACTCCGGTATACAACGACTACCTAATCTTCGAAGGCATTTCGGTCGACGAGCACGGTGGGCAGCACTACCTCGACGTTACTGTCGCCTACCGCCAAGCGTGTCTCAATGCGATTGAGTACCTGAAGAAATTCGGCTATTCGGGCGCGCAGGCGTATTCCCTGCTGGGATGCGCACCGGTGCAAGGGCATATCAGCGGGGTAGTTGACATTCCGAACGCTTGCGCGACGCTTTGGCTGCCCACCCAGATTTTTGACTTCGACATCAGGCCGAATGCCGATGGCCCCCGCAGGCAGGTGCACGGCGGCCTGGACTTGCCGTGTTCGCCAGACCTGGTGGAGCCCTAAGCGACATCCGATAGGAGGTTCCTCATGCCCATCTACGACTTCGGGTGCGCAGATTGCGGCCCGTTCTCCGTCCTGCGACAGATTGGAGACCGCGAGAATCCTTGCCACTGCCCAAGCTGCGGCAGAGAAAGCAAGCGCCTGATATGTGCGCCGTCACTCGCGTTGATGGCCGGCTCAAGTCGCGTCGCTCACGCAACCAATGAGCGGGCTGCTCATGCGCCGCGCCAGTCCACCGACGGGGGGCAGCTTCGCCACAGGCAGAGTTGCGCTTGTTGCTCAGGCGAGCGCGCGTCTCTCGCTGGCGTCAGCAAAAAGACTTCTTCCGCCGGCCTAAAGCAACCGTCAGGTCGCCCATGGATGATCAGCCACTAGCGCGGGACGCACGCCAGCGGGTTCAGCTTGTGAGCTTCGCAAGCTGAATCTTGCTTTGCGCCAGGGCCACCACCAGGAACGAGATCGCATGGCCCAAAGAGAAGCCCATCAGATGACGATGGCGGGCTTTGCTCAAATCTCGGAGGTGAATAATGGCACGAGAAAGGCACGATTCTGTAGGAGCGTGCCGACTTCAATGTAAAGCGCTGGCGCGGAGCGGGACGTTGGTGTTCCGCCCGTTCGTCGCCGCCTGCCTCGACGCCGGCCATCCCGGACGGCCGCGCATTGCTTTCGTGCCCGGCATCAACACTCAAATCGGCTATCCTTTATGCCCGCCACTATGGCCGGCTCAGGCCCCAGCTTTTCCACTTATCCGACTGTCCGGATTTCGGCCGCGGCCTCTGTCCCCGCATTTCCAGAATGAAAGGCGCGGCGACTTCGAGCCACGCCTTTCTTACTTCAGGACTCGCCATCGATTGCGAGGAGGCGCACTTCCAGCGCTGCGGCAGCAGTCTTCAGTGCAGGTATAACGCGCTTACGGATCGCAGGAATGTTTGGTTCGACGTCGACGGCGCCACAACTCAACGTCATCAACGTTCTAGAGGTGCCAACCCGGACCGGCAAGGCAATGCCATAGGCATCACGTTGATACTCCCCAACCGACATGCAAACGCCGTTCGATCGCAGATCTTCGAACGCGGCGGCGAGTTTCACTTCCATCATTCCCCTCTGGCCGCTTGCCGAGCGAAGCAATTCGCTGATATATCCGGCACGTGCGCCATCGTCCAGAGCCCACAGGAACGCTCGTCCCACGGACGTTGAGCCCATCGGCAGGAGCGAGCCCACACCGAGCCGCAATGTCGCAATTCTTATGCCGGATCGGTAGGCGATGTATAGCATGTCGAGATGGTTCGGGACCGCAAGCGCAACGGAGACATTCAGCCTGTCGGCTAGGTCTTGCATTAACGGATTTGCCACGCTGATGACCGGGTTGGCTTCCAGGTAGGCATGCCCGATACTCAGGGACCCGGGCGCCAACTCGAATTCGCGGCCTCCGCTGACGCGCCGCAAGAATCCCACGCGAATGAGAGTGCTCGTGAGGCGGGACACGGTTGCCTTCGAAAGGCCGGTACGGCGCACCAACTCGACGTTGGTCAATGGCGCGCGGTCGGCTCGAAAGGCCCGCAGGACCTGTAGTCCGTGCTCCACTGTCACTGTCACGCCTGTCGGATCCGGCATCTGTGTAGTCATGCTGCTTCCTCCGCGCGGTCTTTCCGCAATTTAGGTGGCGAACAATGCCTCCTCCTGCAAGGCATGCGCCGTTGCCGCAAGGCGGGGGCCCAGTTCGCGATCGGTGCGAGCCCGACTCATTCTGGCGCCTGGACCAATGCATGCGATTACCAGCGGTGCATGTCCGGGAAGGTTGACGGGGGTGGCGACTACGCCGAGTTCGGGCTCCCATTCTCCAATTGATGTGCAAAAGCCTGAATTTAACGTCTCGGAAATACCCTCTCCGATGCGACGTCTGAGCCGTGGCCAGTCGCGCGCCATCTTTCGCTCCACATTGCCAAGCAAGTAGAAGCGTTCCAACTCTGGCAAAGACGCGAGCAGCGCCCATCCGAGCGGGGACGAGGCGATGTGCAAGCGCGTTCCAACGGGCAGACGCAAGTCTATCGCCGTACTCTGGCTAGTGCACGTTGCCAGCACGATCAGATCCAAGCGATCGCGAATGGCGAGTACGACGAATGTCTGACTAGCGTCGGCAAAGGCCTGCATCTTGACACGTGCAAGCCTGTGTATCGTGCGATGCGCAATCGCACCGTAGCCCAACGAGAGCACGGCGGCTGATAAGCGGTACTTGCGTCGCTCTCGCGAGTAACGGAGATAGCCCAGAGTAACAAGCGAGTGAAGCATGCGGGAAACAGTAGGAGCCGGAATGCCGGTGTGAGCGGAGATCTCCTGATTACCCAGCCATTGCTCTTCGGGTGTGAAGGCACTAAGCACCGCGAGACTACGTGCGAGGGGTGCAACCATGGGGCCGCTGTCCTTGCCGCGGCCCGCGTCCTCTGCCTGCCGATAAGGATCTCTACTCGATACTGGTAATGCTAATCGAGCGTGTTTTCGGTCTGCCGCTGCAATCTGCCTTGTCATTACACTTTCCGAAGGGAGCGCACACAAAATCATTTAACGAAGCGCGTCAAGGCGGGTCAACCCGGGCTCTCGATATGTTCCGTACATTGAGAGGCACGCGAAAATTGACCGGCGCCTGAGGCATGTCGCCGTGTATGGCTTCGACCACAAGTTTGCAATAAAGCACTCGCGGCGGCTAGTACACGGTCCCATTCTGTATTGCCGATGCCGCCATGCAACCAGTGTATGGCTTTGTAGAACTCGACACAGCCCAATCTGCTTCGCGCTGCGTACAGCTACTCGGATCGAACGGACGGGACACCTGATGGGGATAGGTCTCGCAGCAGGGGACTGTCGCCGTCAATCCAATCGCCGCGCGGGGGGGTGAAGATGTCGTATTCGAGCGTGTCTTCAAGCACTTCGGCTCGATGGGGAGTATTAGCCGGAATTACGACCACTTCCCCGGCTTCTACCAGTACGCCATGCTCGTTGGTCTCGTCCAGCCAAAACCGCATTGCACCCCTCACCACGAACGTGAACTGCTCGTTCGGGTGGGCGTGGAGTGGCACAAGGTCCCCCTTTCTTAAGGTCACTTCGCCGATCATCATGCGTTCCGACGTGATGAAACGGCGCGTGATGCCGCCGAGAATGGTTTCGCTCGGTCGCTCGGACCATCGATAGTGCAAGGCGACTTGAGACATTTTTAGCTTCCGTCATGGTCAGGGGGTCGAGGTTTTATCCGGCCACGCGGCGCGCGAACGGCCAAATCATCGGGGTGATCGCTAACATGCAGCGACGCGGCCTTTTGCGTCAAGCCTGCAAAGGTGATTGTTCCGTACCTCGGAATATCGGGCTCGCCCGATTCTGTGCGTTGAGCGGCCCCCTGTCTGTTTCGGGAGCGGCGCCGCATCAAATGCCTACGAAGCCGGGCGAGCAATTCGCCTCCTGTGCCTAGGCCTAACTCCCTTCGAGATTCCGAAGGTAAAGCTCGCCGCCAGACTGAGATGTCCTATCTAGCCTTTGGATCTTCCCCCGTTTCTGCGGGCCGCAGACCGGCGCGGTCAGCGGCTCCAAGCCGATGGCCGAGGCAAACGCCCTAGTTTTGTCAGCCGTGTGCAATCTGCTGGCTAGGATATTTAGCAGCGACTTCCCATGGGGTTCGGTATTCGAGTTTCGAGCCTGCGTTGCCGGTTGTAGATGCTCGATTTATTCTCGAATGGATGCAATGGCCGGGGCGCGCGTCGCGTACCAATGGTGCTACAACCGCCAAACAACCTTCCCCAGAAGCTCTCTATTGGCGCGTTGTCACAGCAATTTCTTGCACGACATCGGGACCACGATGGTCATGAATGCGGAACTATCTCGAAGTTTTGAAGACGTGCTCCTGCACGCCTACTTCGAAGCGCTCCTCGGCAGAACATCGTTCAGATGAAGCTTGTGTTCTCGACATATTTCCCACAGAAGGTGCCATTACCCCTCAGAGGCTGAATCCCGGTGGGCATGCCGCCGCGCCTGCACACCTCGAAATATGTCGATGCCCCCGTCAAGGGACGGGGACTCGATACTTGTTCGCTGGCCGTGCGCTAGAACACGTGCCTCGCGCCTACTACTAGCCCGGTCTGGTTAATACCGGGCGCAGTTGTTGTGCCTAGCACCACGCCGAAGTTAGAGGCTCCCTTGTTGTTCATGTAGGAAGCATTGGCGTATAGGCTAGTGCGCTTGGAGAGCGCATACAAGGCCGAGAGCGCATAGCTGTTCGCATCGGAGGAGGATCCGCGCATGTCAGTGCGATAAGCGCCCGCGCGCAGTTCGAAGCCGGGCGAAAAAGCGTAGGAAGCACCGACCCAGTAGAGGTTGGAGCGGAAGTTTGGGGTGCTGATGCCGCTTTGAAGATAGCGATAACCTCCCATTAACCCAAGGGCGCCGAAAGAGTAGCTCAGCGCCCCAACATATCGGCGCTCGACAGCGCTTGCCGTGGCGGTAGACTGCCCGCGGCGTTGATCGAAGGCCAGTGCCATTGAGATGTTGCCCGTCGTGTAGGTCGCACCCGCGCTAATCTCCTGTCCGATCCTGAAGGAGCCAGGCACCTCGCCGCCGTTGACTACCGTCGTGTCATAGCCCGGGGTATAAAGTCCCGTCACAGTCAGTCCGCCCAATACGCCCGTGTACTTGATGACATTGTCTGCACGGTTGGTGAACTGCGCGTCTTGCGACAGGATTGAGTAGGTGGAATAGCGCACCGGGTCGAAGGGCACGAAGATATCAAACAGTGTGTTGATCTGCCGGCCCAGCGTGACTTGCCCCCAACTCCCCGCAATGCCCACGTAGGCTTGCCGCCCAAACAGGCGTCCTCCCTGCGCCGAACTTCCGTTGTCGCTGTTGAAGCCGCTTTCGAGAGCAAATACGGCAGCTAGGTCTCCGCCCAGGTCTTCCCTGCCGCGCAGGCCCCAGCGCGATCCCGCCGTATTGCCCGACGCCATGCGATAGACGTTTGAGGAGCCAGTGGCATCGGCGTGATTTACATACTCGATTCCCGTATCGATCAAACCATAGAGGGTCACGCTGCTTTGCGCGTGCGCGCTAGCGTTGCACAGGCCGCAAAATGCGGCAGCCACGGCTGACAAGGTCTTCATATTCATGTCTTCTCCACCATCTCTCTGTTTTTGCTGTAATGCGCCAGACTGCTGCTCCCAGCGTGCGCGCGTTCCGGTCGACAATCGAGCAGCCGGATGTTTCAGCCCGAATGTAGTGGGCCTATTTTTGTCGAATCATCCTGACCGACATCGTGGTGAACTACGCCGGACAATTTACACACGCCGTTTACGACGCGCATCCAGAATGTCTTTTGACGCTGAGGCGACGTCAACCTATCCGCCCCATAGGTTCCGTACTTCGAGAAGGATCACGCATACAGAACGCCATACGCGGACTGAATGCAGCGCCAACTGCATCGTCGGTGTGTGAGGAGACGCGAATCAAAGTACGGAACGAACCTACCGTGACCGTTGACGTACTCGCATTCGACACCGCAGCATAAATATCTGGGAGATCCCTCAGAGGAGAGTACGGAGCATGATCCGAGATGCAATCGGTGCGATAGCTTTTCGCGCTTTGTATGGGGACGGCGGATTCACTATGAAGAACAAAACTGCGACCCATGAATCCCCGCGGGATATCCTTGATGGCATGAAGAGAATGAGTCCAATTTGACCGACCATCACTGAAAAGTAAGAGGGATTGGAACTAACGATGGAGGGGGAAGTGCCGACCATTCTTGAAATTGATCGCGCTTCCTCAGCCGACCGATCGCCAATCGTTATCACGGGATACTGAATCGCAGGCCATCCTGCTTGAGTGTTTCGAAACACAGCGATTTCGCTACGTTCCGCGGCTTAGGACGAGCGAACAGAATGTGCATCGCAAACGGCATGAAGCGCTTCATCACAATCGCGCCGCACGCCGTAAGCCTCACGGTGATCGTATATTGACTCTTACTTAAATGGAGAAATGCGTGAAAAACTCGACGTATGGCTCTTTTTCGACTGGTTTGCCGGCTGACCCGAGAATGGACGCGGAGAAAGAGTTCGAGTTTGCGACCAAGTCGGCCAGAATGGAGCTGAAGCAGGCTAAGGATCGTGCGGATTCAGAATTCTACAAGACGCTTAGAAATACGGCATCGATGGATCAACAAGCGATCTCGAATGCACAGACGCGCTTTGCGCAGGCGTTAGCTATTGCGAGCGAAAACTATCACCAAGCGCTCGCGAACGCTGAACGGGTCCGCCTCCGCACCACTCTCATCACGGAGGCGCCGATCGATCGTAGAGCATCGCCTGCCTCCCTGGACTAGGGGAAGAGCTGATCAACAACGTTCCGAATAACGTTGCCAACGGTTTCGGCTTCGTCCGTGCATTGGATCGCAATGCTCTCGCCCACTGCCGCCTGGGCGCTCGGCACGAACTCTTCGAGGGTTGGGCGGCGCTGCCGAACAGGCCGCCGGCCGCCGCTACCGTCCCAAAACCTGCCGATGCGGATCGATCACGAACTATTTGGGAACCCCGGCATACGAACTCCGCGTATGCCTGCGGCCCCTCTTCAAGGGTAATGAGTTTTACTCCAACCACGTCCGCGATGTGGATGCAGTCCCACAGAATTGCCTGCATGAGTTGCCGGTTGTAACGCATGACCAGCGTTTGTCCAGTGCGAAAGCTGTGTGATTTCGCCCGTCCGAGCGCGAGGCGGATGCTTAGACTGCCACGTCGTGCCGCCGAATCGCTAGCGCCGGGATCGTCGGTCACGTAAAGGCTCAGCGATGCGGTCTTGAAGCTGATGCGCTGGATCGACGAGCTGCATCTGGATGCATCCCTTCGCGGGCGCGCATGCTGGCCCGCCTGTTGCGACGGGAGGGTGTCCAGATCGGCCACCGGCGCGTGGGCACGCTGATGAAGCGCATGGGCATCGAGGCGCTGTACCGTCGGCCGAACACGAGCCGCAGGAATGCGGCGCACAAGATCTGGCCGTACCTACTGCGCGACCGGAAGATCAATCACACCAACCAGGTGTGGGCGCTAGACACGACCTACATTCCGATGGCGCGGGGCTTCGTGTATCTGACGGCGGCGGTGGACTGGGCCAGCCGCAAAGTACTGGCCCACCGGGTGGCGATCACTCTGGAGAGCTGCCATGCTGTCGAGGCGCTTGAGGTGGCCTTTGCGAAATACGGCACGCCGGAGATCGTCAAGACTAACCAGGGCAGCCAGTTCACCGCCGCGCAGTTCACCGACGCCGTGCTTGACCGCGGCATCCAACTGTCGATGGACGGCAAGGGCAGTTGGCGCGACAACGTGTTCGTCGAACGCCTTTGGCGCAGCGTCAAGTACGAGGAGGTCTATCTAAAAGCCTACGACTCGGGTCAGCCATGCGCGCCGATCTATCGCTAACTACCTGACCTGGTACAACCAACGACGACCCCATTCCAGTCTGGCAGACCAGACCACGGATGAGGCATACTTCGCCACACTGCCAGCGATCAAATCGGCAGCCTGACTGCCCCGGCGCTTCCACTTATAAACTCCGGATCTCTGTCCGAATAAGCGAAGCCACCTCTCAGTGCCTTGATTACGATTTCTGCTGACTCGAGCACATGCTGCTCAATCAGACCGCATGCGCGCTCGACGTCCTTGTGGCGGACGGCGTCAAGAATCTGATGATGTTCCTGTTGTGACTGAGGGTCCCAAGTTGTACTGATTGTGGTTGCGTACATATATCGCAGACGAGCTACATGCAATTCCTCGATCGTGCGCAGCAGTCTCGGCATGCCACACGGTCGAATCAATGCTCCGTGAAAAGCGCGGTTACAGCTTTCCCATTCCTCGATATCCGAGGCATGGTTGCCGCGTTCGATTGCTGTGGCTGCGT
>NZ_JBFTLQ010000142.1:0-12306 GCF_056396525.1 Cupriavidus sp. 05T41 | reverse complement strand
AGCCTGGCGCGCGCGCCTTCGCCGCGGCCTTGGCCGCGATGGCCGCGCCGCGGGCCCCGCCGACGGCGGGCAGGCCCGCGGTACGCGCCGGCGCAGGCTTGCGCTCGACGACGGCGTCCAGGGAGAGGGGAAATTTCGGGCGGCGCGGGGCAGTGCTCATGACGGCCGGGGACTGCGCGTGGAAGGGCTTATGCCAGCCACTGGTTGATCTGCTCGAGCTGACCGCGATGCGTCAGGTCCAGCTGCAAGGGGGTCAGCGAGACGTAGCCTTCGCCGGTGGCGTGGAAATCCGTGCCTTCGCTCGCGTCGCGCGCGTCACCGGCCGGGCCGATCCAGTAGTTGGTATCGCCGCGCGGGTTGACCTGCGTGATCACCGGCTGGGAAGGATGGCGCTTGCCGAGCCGTGTCGCCCGATAGCCCCGGATATGTTCGAACGGCAGGTTGGGAATATTGACGTTGAGCAAGAACGGTTCGGCCGCCGGCTTGGCGATATAGCGCTCGACAATGTCGCGCGCCACGCGCGCCGCCGCGTCAAGCTGCGTCCAGCCTTTGTCCACCTGCGAAAACGCGATCGAGGGAATCCCGAGCAGGAAGCCCTCGATGGCAGCGGCGACGGTGCCCGAGTACAGCACGTCCTCGCCCATGTTCTGGCCCTGGTTGATGCCGGACACCACCAGGTCGGGTTTTTCGTCCAGCAGGCCGGTCAGGGCAATATGCACGCAATCGGTCGGCGTGCCGTTGACGAAGCGAAAACCCTTCTGCACGCCCTCGCTCGCCTCGAAGATCGACAGCGGCCGTTGCAGGGTCAGCGAATTCGAAGCGCCGCTGTGGTTCTGCTCGGGCGCGATCACCGTGATGCGTGCCAGCGGCGCCAGCGCGGCGTGCAGCGCGGCAAGCCCTGGCGCCAGGTAACCGTCATCGTTTGCGAGGAGGATATGCATGGCCGCGATTGTACCCGACAAGGCTGCTGCGCACGCCCTGACCGCGCCGCAAAATCCGCCTCCTGCGCGGCTCGGCGGGGATCTGTGCGGAAGCTAACAGAACGACCGTGCTATTTTTGCGCTACACTTGCCCGGGCCCGTCTGGCGTAATGCGGATACGGCGCCAACGCAACAGGCGCCGGCCCGCGCATCCACCGCGCATGCACCTTTTTGCGCCATCGCCGCCGGGCAACGGACATAACAACCCGTAGAACATATCACCGGAGACATGATGAAAGCCGTACTGTGCAAAGCCTGGGGCCCGCCCGATTCGCTGGTTCTCGAAACCCTGCCCGATCTCGTGCCCGCCCAGGGCGAAGTCGTGATCGACGTCAAGGCGGCCGGCGTGAATTTCCCCGACGTCCTCATCATCCAGAACAAATACCAGGCCAAGCCGCAACTGCCCTTCTCGCCGGGCTCGGAACTGGCGGGCGTGGTCAATGCCGTCGGCGAGGGCGTGACCCACGTCAAGCCGGGCGACAAGGTCATCGCCTACCTGGGCAACGGCGCCTTCGCGTCGCAGGCCAAAGCCCCGGCCAGTGCCGTGGTGCCGATGCCGCCGGGCATCGACTTCGAGACCGCCGCGGCATTCACGCTCACCTACGGCACGTCGCACCACGCCGTGATCGACCGCGGCGAACTGAAGGCGGGACAGACCATGCTGGTGCTCGGCGCGGCCGGCGGCGTGGGCCTGGCTGCCATCGAGATCGGCAAGGCCATCGGCGCGCGCGTGATCGCGGCCGCCTCCACCGATGAAAAGCTGGCGGTGTGCAAGGAGCACGGCGCCGATGCGCTGATCAACTACAGCACCGAAGACCTGCGCGAGCGCGTCAAGGCGCTCACCGACGGCAAGGGCCCCGACGTCGTCTATGACCCGGTCGGCGGCATCTATGCGGAGCCGGCCTTCCGCTCGATCGGCTGGCGCGGCCGCTACCTGGTGGTGGGCTTCGCCAACGGCGAGATCCMCAAGCTGCCGCTGAACCTGGCGCTGCTCAAGGGCGCCTCGCTGGTGGGCGTGTTCTGGGGCGACTTCGCGCGCCGCGAGCCCAAGGCCAACCAGGCCAATATGGCGCAGATGCTGGGCTGGATGAAGGAAGGCAAGATCCGCCCGCACATCTCCGCGCGCTATCCGCTCGAGCAGGCACCGCAGGCGCTCAAGGACATGGAAGCCCGCAAGGTCACCGGCAAGATCGTCATCGTGCCCTGATCATGCCCTGGTCCCGCACGCGGCCACCACTGGCTGCCGTGCGCACTGCGTGAAAGAAAAGAGCGCCTGGGTGCCAACGCACCCGGCGCTCTTTTCATTTCCGCCTGCTTGTTCGCGTAGCCGATGAAGTCGCGCGGGACGCTGGCGTTCTGCCGGCTGCGGGCCGGCATYGTTGCCGCCCTCCAAGTTCTGCCAGTACCACGCGCGGCTACAGGCGCTCGGTCTCGCCCGTGCGCGGCTGCCACTTCATCAGCCGCTTCTCCACGCTGCCCACCAGCGTGTCCAGCACCAGCGCCGCCGCGGTCAGCACCACGATGCCGGCGAACACGGTGTTGATGTCGAAGGTGCCTTCGGCCTGCAGGATCAGATAGCCCACCCCGCGTGCCGAGCCGAGGTATTCGCCCACCACCGCGCCAACGAAGGCCAGGCCCACCGAGGTATGCAGCGAGGAAAAGACCCAGCTGGTCGCGCTGGGCAGGTAGACATGGCGCAGCAGCTGTTGCCGGTTCGCGCCCAGCATGCGCACATTGGCCAGCACCACCGGGCTGACTTCCTTGACACCCTGGTAGACGTTGAAGAACACGATGAAGAACACCAGCGTCACTGCCAGCGCCACCTTGGACCAGATGCCCAGGCCKAACCACACGGCGAAGATCGGTGCCAGGATCACGCGCGGCATCGAGTTCATGGCCTTGATATAGGGATCGAGGATGGCCGAGGTGAGCGGGCTGAGCGCCAGCCACAGGCCCACGCCGAGCCCGGCGGCGGTACCGATGCCGAACGCCAGCAKCGTCTCGATCAGKGTCACGCCGAGGTGGATGTAGATATCGCGCTCGACCACGAACCAGGTCCAKATGCGCTGGGCCACCATCAGCGGTTCACCGAAGAAGAAGGCAACCTGCTGCGAACGCGTGGCGATATGCCAAGCGCCGAGGATCACTACGAGGACGAGCAACTGCCAGAAGCGCAGCATGCCCTTGGAGTCGGGACGGAATGCCATGGGAATGGAATGGAAATCAGTGCGGATTGAATGGGAGAGATGCCTGCGATGCGGCGGCGGCCGTGTCAGGCCACCTTGCGCTGCTGCGCGTAGCCTTTCAGCACCTCTTCGCGCAGCACGTCCCAGATGGCGGCGTGCAGTTCGATGAACCGCGGGTGATTGCGKATCTCGGCCACGTCGCGCGGGCGCGGCAGGTCGATGACGAACTCGCCGATCGGGTGCGTGCCGGGTCCCGCCGACAGCACGACCACGCGATCGCTCATGGCAATGGCTTCATCGAGGTCGTGGGTGATGAACAGCACCGCCTTGCGCTTGGCCGCCCACAGGTCCAGCACCTCGTTCTCCATCAACTGGCGGGTCTGGATGTCGAGCGCGGAAAACGGCTCGTCCATCAGGATGATGTCCGGGTCCAGCACCAGCGTCTGCGCCAGGCTMACGCGCTTGCGCATGCCGCCCGAGAGCTGGTGCGGGTAGCGGTCGCCGAAACCGCCCAGGCCCACGCGGCGCAGCCAGGCCTCGCCCTCCTGCTGCGCCTCGGCGCGCGGCATGCCGCGGAACTCGAGTCCGGCGATCACATTGTCCAGCGCGCTGCGCCACGGCATCAGCGCTTCGGCCTGGAACATATATCCGGCGCGCTCGTTGATGCCGCGCAGCGGCTCGCCGAACACCCGCACTTCGCCAATCGACGGCTGCAGCAGGCCGGCACCGACATTGAGCAAGGTGGACTTGCCGCAGCCGGTCGGGCCCACTACGGAAACGAACTCGCCGGGCTGGATGTCGAGGGTGACGTCCTTGACGGCGGTATAGCGCTGGCTGCGGTCTTCGCGCGAGACGAAGGTGCAGGTGACGTTGTCGAGGGAAAGTGCGGCAGTGCTCATGGCTGGCTCTTGGCGAATCTTTGGCGAATCCCGGCGATGCGGCACCGTCGATACCGCACGGCGCCTCGGCGCGACTGGAGTACGTGAATCCGTGAAATCGTGCGGCGGGCCTCAGGGCCGCGCAAATGCAAAGGCCCGCTGCGTGCAGCGGGCCACAGGCTCCCGTTGCGCGGGCGAAGCCTTACTTGTACTTGGCGTTGGCCTTCTGCACGAAGCTGTTGGTGAACGTGTTCTCCAGCTTGATKGCCTTGCCCTTCAGGTCMGGGTCGAACTGCTGCAKCGTATTGAGCGCGGTCTTGGGACCATCGGCGGGCATCGTGCCGTCCGGCGAGATCGCTTCCTTGACCTTGTCCCAGGCGGACAGGTACAGCGCGCGGTCGCCCAGCAGGTAGCTCTCCGGCACGGTCTTGACGATGTCGGACGGACCAGCCTTTTGCAGCCACTTGAGCGCACGCACCATGGCGTTGGTCAGGGCCTGCGTGGTGTTCGGGTTCTGCTGGATGAAGGCGCTCGATGCGTAGAGGCAGCCGGACGGCATGTTGCCGCCGAACACCGCCTGGGTGTCCTTGAGCGTGCGGGTATCCGAGGCGATGTGCACTTCGTTCTTCTGCGTCAGCATCGACACCACCGGATCGAGGTTGGCCATCGCGTCGATCTGGCCCGAGCGCATCGCGGCCACCGCGCCGGCGCTGGCGCCGACGCCGATGAAGGACACGTCCGACGCCTTCAGCCCGGCCTTGGCCAGCACGAAATTGGCCATCATGTTGGTGGACGATCCCGGCGCGGTGACGCCGATCTTCTTGCCCTTCAGGTCGGCCACGGACTTGAAGTTGGGCATGGTCTTGTTGGAGACCACCAGCACGATCTGCGGGGCACGGCCCTGCAGCACGAATTCCTGGTACTGCTGGCCCTTGGCCTGCAGGTTGAGGGTGTGCTCGTAGGCGCCGGAAACCACGTCCGCGCTGCCGCCCACCACGGCCTGCAGCGCCTTGGCGCCGCCGGCGAAGTCGACGATGTCGACGTCGAGGCCTTCATCCTTGAAATAGCCGAGACGCTCGGCGATGGTCAGCGGCAGGTAGTAGAACAGGTTCTTGCCGCCGACGGCGATGGTGACCTTGGTCTTCTCGGGCTTGCCCTGCGCCTGCGCATAGCCACCGAAGGTKAGCCAGCCAGCCAGGAACAGCGCCAGCGCGATCAGCGCCTGCTTCCAGAATTTCTTGTTATACATTGCTCTCTCCTACCTGTTGTACCCGGGGCAACCGTGCCGCGCAGCGGCAAGCTGCGATGCTATCCGATGCGCACCGGGGCCGCATCGGGATCAACACCTATGCCGTGCCCGGTGCCGCTGCGACGGCATCGACGATACAGGGCGAGCCTTTCGGCCGCCTTTCGACCGCCTTTCGACCACAGTCCGGCCCTCGCTCGACCGCCCCACTGCTTCGGGCCGCGCCGGCACGCCGGTTTCCACCTGGCTCACTCGGCGTGGATATCGGCGGACTTGATCACCTTGCCCCAGCGCGCCAGTTCGCCGCGCTGGTAGGTCGCCAGCTGCTGCGGCCCCATGAATTTCGCCTCCGCGCCCAGTTCCTCGGCCTTCTTGCGGAAGGCGTCGGTCTGCATGATGCGCTCGATCTCGCCGGCCAGCTTGTCGATGATCGGCCTGGGCGTGCCGGCCGGCGCGTACATGGCGAACCAGGAAGACACGTCGAGGTCGGGATAGCCGGCCTCGGGCGCGGAAGGCACGTCCTTCAGGCTGGGCAGGCGCTGCTTGCTGGTCACCACCAGCGGGCGCAGCTTGCCGCCCTGGATATGCCCCATCAGCGGCGGCGGCGTGGTGATGGTGAGGTCGACGGAGCCGCCCAGCAGGTCGGTCATGGCCGGGCCCGTGCCCTTGTATGGGACATGGGTGATCTGGATGCCGGCCATCTGGTTCAGCAACTCGGTCGAGACGTGCTGCAGCGAGCCATTGCCCGACGAGGCGTAGTTGAGCTTGTTGGGATTGGCCTTGGCATAGGCCACCAGTTCCTTGAGCGTCTTGACCGGCAGGCTCGGGCGCACCACCAGCACTTGCKGCGCCGACAGGAGATTGGCGACCGGCGCGAAGTCCTTCACCGGGTCCCACGAGGTCTTCGTCAGCAGCGGCGTGATGACCTGGTAGCCGGAGTACTGCACCATCAGGGTGTAGCCGTCCGGCTTGGCGCGCGCCACGGTCTGCGCCGCGATGCCGCCCGAGCCGCCGGGACGGTTGTCCACCACCACCGGCTGGCCKAGCGCCTTGGCCAGCGGCTCGGAAATCATGCGCGCGGCCAGGTCGGTGGTGCCGCCGGCKGCGGCCGACACCACCAGCGTCACGGGCCGCTGCGGCCACGCGCCGTCCTGCGCCGAAGCGGTGGCGCCGGCCAGGCCGGCGACCAGCGCCGCGGCGGCGGCAAGCGCCCTGCGGCGCGCGGGCGATGCAGCGCGCATGGCAGCGGACAGGCTGGACTGCGAGGACTGCGAGGAATGCGAACGTGTGTCGGCGTATGCCGGGATGCGGGGCATGGGTGTCTCCTGCTTGCTGCTCTTTGAGCTTGGTCTTGTCTTGCGCCCGCGCCGGCCCTCGCCGCGCGGTGCGCACCCGCTCTTGCGGGTTTTTTCCAGGGAATGCCTAACGGGTTCCTGCGGGCACGGCTCAGGGCTGCGTGCCGTCCTGCGCGGCAAAATGGCCGGCCAGCCACGCCGGCGGCTGGTGCGTGCGCAGGCGCGGGCCGGCCCGCAGCAGCTGGCTGGCGGTGTCGCGCTGGACCAGCGCCGGCAAGCCCGCCACCACGTCGAGCAGGCGGCCCAGGTCCACGCCGGTGTCMACGCCCATTGCKGCGAACATATGCACCAGCTCCTCGGTGCTGACGTTGCCGCTCGCCCCGGGCGCGTAAGGACAGCCGCCGAGTCCGCCGGCGGCGGCGTCGAAGCGCGTCACGCCCACCTGCCACGCGGCCAGCGCGTTGGCCAGGCCCATGCCGCGCGTGTTGTGAAGATGGATGGTCAGGCCGGTCCGCGGCAGTTCACGCTGGAAGCGTTCGCACAGCGCCGCGACCTGCGTGGGATAGGCCATKCCGGTGGTATCGCACAGCGTGATGCCGCTCGCGCCGGCCTCGGCGAACGACCTGGCGAGCGCCATCACGGCGTCGGCGTCGACCTCGCCCTCGAAGGGGCAGCCGAACACCGTGGACAGCGAGACATTGACCGGCACGCCGGCCTCGCCCGCCGCCGCGGTCATCGCCAGCAACTGCGCCTGCGACTGCGCGCGCGTCATGCGCAGGTTGGCGCGGTTGTGGGTCTCGCTGGCGGACATCACCAGATTGAGCTCGTCGGGCCGGCAAGACAGCGCACGCTCCAGGCCGCGCAGGTTGGGCACCAGCGCGGTATAGCGCACGCCGGCGGCGCGCTGCATGCGGTGCATCACGGCTTCGGCATCGGCCAGCGCGGGAATCGCCTTGGCCGAGGTGAAGGAAGTTGCCTCGATACGGGCAAAGCCACACGCGGACAGCGCATCCAGGAAGGCCACCTTGGCATCGGTCGGCACCACCACCGGCTCGATCTGCAGGCCGTCGCGCGGCGCCACCTCGTTGATCTCGATGCGGGCCGGGCCGCGCAGAGCGGCCGGCGTGGCGAAGGCGGCGGCGCTCATGCCACCACCCCGCGTGCGCGCAGGTCGGCGATGGTGGCGGCGTCGAAGCCGGCCTTCGCCAGCACCGCATCGGTATGCTCGCCCAGCGTGGGCGCGCKGTCGTGGATGGCACCCGGGCTGCCCGACAGCTTGGGCATGATGCCCGGCACCTCCACGGTCAGCCCGCCGGCCGAGGTCACGCTCTCGATCACGCCGCGCGCACGGTAGTGCGGGTCTTCRGCGATGTCCTTGACCGTGTAGATGCGGCCSGASGGCACWTCGGCCTGCTTGAGCGCGGCCAGCGCATCCTCCACGCTCTGGCTGCGGGTCCAGGCCGCGATGGCCGCATCGATTTCCTCGACGCGCCTGACGCGGCCGTCGTTGCGCTCCAGCGCCGGATCCCCGGCCAGGTCGGCGCGGCCCATGGCATGCATCAGGCGCTTGAAGATGGCGTCGCCGTTGGCGGCGACCAGCACATACTCTCCGCTGGCGCAGGGATAGGCATTGGACGGTGCGATGCCGGGCAAGGCGCCGCCGGCCGGCTGGCGCACCGCGCCAAATGCGGAGTACTCCGGCAGCAGGCTCTCGCTCAGGTTGAACAACGATTCGTAGAGGGCCACGTCGATCACCTGCCCCTGGCCGCCGCGCGCGTCGCGCTCGTACAGCGCCAGCAGCACACCGAGCGCGCCATGCAGGCCGGCGATGGTGTCGCCCAGCGACAGGCCCGCGCGCACCGGGGCGCGGCCGGGCTCGCCGGTCAGGTAGCGCAGGCCGCCCATGGCCTCGGCCACCGCGGCAAAGCCGGGTTCGTCCTTCTTCGGGCCGGTCTGGCCGTAGCCGGAAACCCGCACCATGATCAGGCCGGGATTGTCCGCGCGCAGCGACTCGAAGCCCAGGCCCCACTTTTCCATGGTGCCGGGCCGGAAGTTCTCGATCAGCACGTCGGCCCCGGCCGCCAGCTTGCGCACCACCGCCTGGCCTTCGGCCTGGCGCAGGTCGATGCAGATCGATTGCTTGTTGCGCGACTGTGCCTCCCACCAGACCGACGTCTCGCCATGCAACATGCGCCATTTGCGCAGCGGGTCGCCCTGCCCGGGCGGCTCGACCTTGACCACCTGGGCGCCGAAATCGGCGAGGGTCTTGGCGGCAAAGGGGCCGGCAATCAGTTGTCCGAGTTCCAGGACCCGAATGCCTTCGAGAATCTGTCGCGCCATGTGGAGGGTCTCCGTGCCGTATCGGTTGCTGCGTGCCGGGCATCCTGGCTATCTGCCGGCGCCACGCCTTGTTTCGACGCAGTTTGCCCTAGCCGCGCGCATGGCGGAATCGGCATTCGGAGAAGCGGGTTGTCTTGGAACGCGAAAGCTGTCCGGTCGGGCGCTTGCTCCAGGACGAAGCGAAGCGGGCCTGGCCAGGCGTGCGGCTGCAGACCGTACAAGCCGTGCGGCAAGGCCGCGCAACCACGCCGGGACCGTCTTGAAGCGACCGTTCAGAACGGCGCGCGGTCGCCGCARAGATGSGTGATSAGCAGCCGCGCCGACACCGTCAGCCCGGCCGGATCGCGCATGCCGATCAGGAGCGAGCGGCGCGCCCAGGCGTMCTGCAGCGCCACCAGCGAMAGGCCCATCGACTGCACATGCGGCTCGGCCGCGATGCGCGGCAGCACGCCCACGCCCAGCCCCGCCATCACCATGCGGCACATGGCATCGAAGCTGCGCACCTGGATGCGCAGGCGGAACGGCCGGTCCAGCCGGCTGCTCTCCTCCAGCAGGCGCGCGGCAAGCGACGTCACCTGCGGCAGGCTGACGAAGTCRTATTCGAGGGTATCGGCATAGCGCACCGGCCCGCGCTCCGAGAGCGGATGGTGCGGCGGCGTGACCAGCACCAGTTCGTCCTGGCGGTACTCGACGGTGACCAGGCCGGCGCTGGGCGTGCGGTCGGCAAAGATGCCGACGTCGGCGCGGTTCTCGACCAGCGCAGCCACGATTTCGCTGCTGTTCTGCTCTTCGAGCTCGATGCGGATGGTGGGATGCAGCGCCATGAAGGTCGCCAGGTCATCGGGCAGGAACTGCGTGATGGCCGAGGTATTGGCGCACACGCGCACCTGGCCGCGCACGCCGCTGGCGTAGTCGGACATCACGCCGGCCATGCGCTCCACATCCTGCAGGATGGTGAGCGCGTGATGGAAGCAGGCCTGCCCGGCCTCGGTCAGCTGCACGCCGGCKGCGTGGCGGAAGAACAGCGGCGCGCCGACCGCGGCTTCCAGGTCGGAGATGCGCTTGCTGGCCGCGGCCACGGCCAGGTGGGACTGGCGCGCGCCCGCGGAGATGCTGCCCTGGCGAGCCACAGCGACGAACAGCCCGAGCGTGACGAGGTCGAAGCGAGCAAGGTTCATGCGGTTGCGTTCAGCCCATGGAGGCAGGCACGGCTACACCGAGCGCCGGTCCATCACCGCGCGGGCGATGGTGCCGGCATCGACGTACTCCAGCTCGCCGCCCACCGGCACGCCGCGCGCCAGGCGCGACACCTTGAGTCCGCGCGCCTTCAGCATCTCGCCCACATAGTGCGCGGTGGCTTCGCCCTCGCTGGTGAAATTGGTCGCGACGATGACCTCGGCAACCGGGCCGCCCAGGGCCGGGTCGGTGGCGCGCGCCAGCAGCCGGTCMAGGTGGATCTCGCGCGGGCCGACGCCGTCCAGCGGCGAGAGCCGGCCCATCAGCACGAAGTACTRGCCGCGGTAGGTCAGGGTCTGCTCGATCATGGCCTGGTCGGACGGCGTTTCCACCACGCACAGCAGCGAGGCGTCGCGCCGCTCGTCCAGGCAGGTCGAGCAGATTTCCTGCTCGGTGAAGGTATTGCAGCGCGAGCAATGCTTGATGCCGTCGGCCGCGCCGCGCAGCGCGTCGCCGAGCTTGCGCGCGCCTTCGCGGTCGTGCTGCAGCAGATGGTAGGCCATGCGCTGCGCGGACTTGGGGCCGACGCCGGGCAAGACCCGCAGGGCCTCGATCAGCGCCTGCAGCGAAGTCGGTGGCGCGTTCTTCACGCGGCGCCTCCGTCGGCGGGGCGCCGGTCGGGCGCGGCCATGCTCACCACCGGCGTGTGGTGCAGCACGGTGGGAAACGGCTCGTAGAAATGGTGCAGCAGGGCCTTCCACTGCTGGTATTCGGGAGAGCCGCGGAAACCTTGCGTGTGATCTTCCAGCGTGCGCCAGCGGACCGTCAGCAGGTAGTCGGACGGCTGCTCGATACAGCGATGCAGTTCGAGCCCGAGGAAACCCGGCATGCCCGCGATGATATGGCGTGCGTGCCCGAAGGCCGCCTCGAAGGCGACCTCCTGGCCGGGCCGTACCGGCAGCACTGCGGATTCGAGGATCATGCCTGGCTCCGTTGCGCGCATCAGACTCGGGACGCGGCTCAGAACGGCATCTTGAAGCCCGGCGGCAGCGGCAGGCCAGACGTCATCGATCCCATCTTTTCCTGCGTGGTCGCCTCGGCCTTGCGCACGGCGTCGTTGAAGGCAGCCGCCACCAGGTCTTCCAGCAATTCCTTGTCCTCGCCCTCGGCCAGCAGGCTSGGGTCGATGGAGACGCGCTTGACGTCGTTCTTGCAGGTCATGGTCACCTTGACCAGGCCGGCGCCGGACTGGCCCTCGACCTCGATCAGGGCAAGCTGCTCCTGCATCTTCTTCATGTTTTCCTGCATCTGCTGGGCTTGCTTCATCAGCCCGGCCAGTTGGCCCTTCATCATGGAAAGCTCCTGATTAGCGTGTTGGATGGAAACCACGGGCCGCCGCGCGTCATGGGCGCCGGCGACCCGTCATGGAAGTCGTTCAATCGGTCAGGCCGCCCGCGGCTGGATCGACCCGGGCAGGATATGGCCGCCGAACTCGCGCAGCAAGCCCTGCACAAAGGGATCCCCCTCGATGGTGGCCTCGGCCTCGCGCTGGCGCTCGGCGCGCGCCTGGGCATCCGCCGCCGCCGCCGTATCGGCGACCGCGCCGATCTCGCATTGCACCCGCACCTCGGTACCGAGGTGCTCGCCCAGCGTCTGCTGCAGGCGCTCKACCACGCCGGCCTCGGTGATGGGCGCCACCGGCGCGCGCAGATGGAATGTACGCCCCACCACCTGTACCAGTTCGCTCTGGTAGGCAAGCTGCTGCGCCAGCCCCTTGAGCGACAGGCTGGCGGCCAGCGCCGGCCAGGCGCCGGTGAAGACCGGCGGCGTGCCGTCTTCGCCGGCCACCGGCGGCTTGGGCGGGGTAAGGCGCACGGCTGCGACAGGCTCTGCCGGTGCCGGTGCCGGCGCCTGTGCAGGAGCGGCCTGCACGGCTGGCCGGGCCGGCTCGCGGCGCTGTGGCGCCGGCTGCCGTGCGGGCATKGGTTCGKGATCGCTGCCGTAGGCGTYGCTGCCGTACGGACCAATGACCGGCAGGTCCGGCGGCAGGTCTTCCCACGGCGGCACGTCGCTGCTGCCGGCGAATTCCCACGGCGGGACATCGCCGGACGGGCCAGGATCGGCAGGCTCCATGGCGGGCGCGCGGCGCGGCGGCGGCTCGGCGCGAGCCGGCGCGGCGGCAACCGGGGCCGGCCGCACCACCGC
>NZ_JBFTLQ010000141.1:0-12394 GCF_056396525.1 Cupriavidus sp. 05T41 | reverse complement strand
GAACCACAGGCCCCACCACGAAACCTCCAGCCTCAGTAACACTGTTCGGCTCTGCCCCTGCCGGCCAGGCAGTCCGCTTTCTTTGCCTACTTTCTTTTCGGAAAAAAGAAAGTAGGTCGCTCCGGGGGAGCGAAAGCCTTTGACTTTGACTTTGAAGCTGACGTTGACGTTAAGACCTTGACTTTGATGTCAAAACCTATCGACCTCAAAACACCACCCCCCGCCAAAACCATAAAAAATCAAATAACACAAACTCAACGCGCCTCAACAAACCCCAATACAGTCTCCAACATCACCCGCAACGCGGGCTGGATCCGCGTAGCCAGCGCCTCCTCATAAGCAAACGGATAAACCTCACTCATATACGCCGACTGCGTCAGCTCCAGCTGCACGGCATGCACGCCTTGCGCGGGCGCGCCGTACTGGCGGGTGATATAGCCGCCCTTGTAGCGCCCGTTCAGCACCGCGGTGTGGCCCGGCACGGCGCTGGCGATGTCCAGCAACTGGCTGGCGAGCTCCAGGTCGCAGCTCGCGCCGTCGGCGGTGCCGAGATTGAAGTCCGGCAGCTTGCCCTCGAAGAAACGCGGCAGCACCGAGCGGATCGAATGCGCGTCCCACAGCGCGATGGTGCCGTGCTCGGCCTGCAGGCGGGCGAGTTCCGCGCGAATGGCGGCGTGGTACGGTTGCCAGACAGCTTCGCGGCGCGCGGCGATCTCGTCGTCGGTGGGCAGGCTGCCGTCGGCGTAGACCGGGGTCTTGTCGAAGGTATCGACCGGGCACAGGCCGGTGGTGTCCTGGCCGGGATAGAGGTTGGCGTTGTCGGGCGGGCGGTTCAGGTCCACCACGTAGCGCGAGTGCGTGGCCACCAGGATGGAGGCGCCGAGTTCGCGCGCGAAATCGTAGAGACGCTCGAGGTGCCAGTCGGTATCGGGCACGGTGCGCGCCTCGGCCGTGAGGCGGCCGGACACGGAGGCAGGCAGATGGGTGCCGACATGCGGCATCGACACCAGCAGCGGGCGGGTGCCGCGATGGAGCATGAAGGCGGGGGTATCGGTCGAGAAGGACATATCGTATTGTTTGCTGCTTGATGTTGCCGTTGGGTCCGATCCTGTGCCGCCCGCTTGCGCGCCAGAAGCTTGTAGCGTCAAGCATCGGCACGCGAGGCGGCGCCGGGATTCAGTCGGTCAGCAGGCTGGCACGGGCAGCGGCGAAACGCTCGCCTGACTGCGCCTGCAGGGGGTGAGCGCCATGCTGCACCCGGATGCGGCCGGCGGTGCGGACTTCCGCTAGTGTCTCATGCCCGTGGCTGGCGAACACATGGACCGCCAGCGCCTGGCTGCCGGCGAGGCCGGCCAGGGCCGGATGCGCGCCGTCGAGCACGGCGAAGTCCGCCTGCTGCCCGACCGCCAGCGCGCCGATGGCACGGCCAGAAGCGCGCGCGCCGCCGGCCGCGGCGTCGAGGTAGAGACGGTCCGCCACCTGGCGGTGCGTCTCGGATGCCAGCACATTGCGGCGCTGCAGGCCGAGGCGCTGGCCGTACTCGAACAGCCGCAGTTCTTCCGCCACGCTGACGCTGGCGTGGCTGTCCGAGCCGATGCCCCACACGCCGCCCTGCGCCAGGTAGGGCGCGGCCTCGAACACGCCGTCGCCGAGATTGGCCTCGGTGGTGGGGCAGATGCCGGCCACCGCGCCGCTGTGCGCCAGGCGCCGCCGTTCGTCCCAGTCCATGTGGGTGGCGTGCACCAGGCACCAGCGCGCGTCGACCTCGGCATGGTCGAGCAGCCAGGCCACCGGGCGCGTGCCGGTGAGCGTGATGCATTCGTCCACCTCGCGCTGCTGCTCGGCGATATGGATATGCACCGGGGCGTGCGCGTCCATCGCGTGCAGGCCGGCCACGGCTTCGGCCAGGCTTTGCGGCGGCACCGCGCGCAGCGAGTGCGGGGCCAGCCCCAGGCGCGCCTGTCCGTGGCAATGCGGAGCCAGCCGTGCAAGCAGGTCGAGCATGGCGCCGGTCTCGTGCAGGAAGCGGCGCTGTTCGGCCAGCGCGGGCTTGCCGCCGAAGCCGGCGCTCTGGTACAGCACCGGCAGCAGCGTGATGCCGATGCCGGCATTGTGTGCCGCGCGCAGCAGGCGCAGCGACATCTCGGCGGGATCGGCGTAGGGCTTGCCGTCCTCGGCGTGATGCACGTAGTGGAACTCGCACACGCTGGTGTAGCCGGCGCGCAGCATCTCGATATAGAGCTGCGTGGCGATGGCTTCCAGCGTGTCGGGCGAGAGCCGCAGCGCGAACTGGTACATCAGCCTGCGCCAGCTCCAGAAGGAGTCGCTCTCGCCGCTGTCGCCGGCCGCATCGCTGCGGTACTCGGTCAGGCCGGCGAAGCCGCGCTGGAAGGCGTGCGAATGCAGGTTGGGCATCCCGGGCAGCACCGGGCCGGCGGCGCGCGGCACGCCCGCCGCGGCAACGGCACCGGCCTGCACGGTGGTGAGGCGGCCGCTGTCATCCCATTGCAGCAGCACGTCGCGCGCCCAGCCCTGGGGCAGCAGCGCCTCGGCGGCAAACAACTGGCTGGCGCTCATGCCTGGGCTCCCTTGGCCGGATAGACGCGGCCTTGCCGCACCACCGCCGCGGCCGGATTGCGGCCGAACCAGTAAGCCAGCTCGGCGGGAGAGTCGACCTGCCACAGCACGAAATCGGCGGCGCGCCCGGCCGCCAGCAAGCCATGCCGGTCGGCCGCGCCCAGTGCGCGCGCGGCATGCCGCGTGACGCCCGCCAGCACTTCCGGCACGGTCATCCTGAACAGGGTGCACGCCATATTCATCATCAGCAGCAGCGAAGTGACCGGCGAGGTACCGGGATTGTGGTCGGTGGAGATCGCCATCGGCACGCCGTACTGGCGCAGCAGCGCAAGCGGCGGCAGCTTGGTGTCACGCAGGAAATAATAGGCGCCGGGCAGCAGGACCGCCACCGTGCCGGACTCGGCCATGGCGGCCACGCCCGCTTCGTCCAGATGTTCCAGATGATCGGCGGAAAGTGCCTGGTGGCGCGCGGCCAGCGCGCTGCCGCCGAGGTTGCTCAGTTGCTCGGCATGGAGCTTGACGCGCAGGCCGTGGCGCGCCGCGGCCTCGAACACGCGCCCGGTCTGCGCCAGGCTGAAGCCGACCGATTCGCAGAAGGCGTCCACGGCATCGACCAGCCCTTCCCCGGCCAGCGCCGGCATCATGGTGTCGCACACCAGCGCGATGTAGTCGTCGGCGCGGCCGGCGTATTCCGGCGGCAGCGCGTGTGCGCCGAGGAAGGTGGTGTGCACCGTGACGCCGAAGGCTTCGCCCAGGCGGCGCGCCACGCGCAGTTGCTTGCGCTCGGTGGCGAGGTCCAGGCCGTAGCCGGACTTGATCTCGAGCGCGGTCACGCCCTCGGCCAGCAGCGGCGCCAGGCGCCCGGCGGCGAGCGCGAACAGCGTGTCTTCGTCGGCGGCGCGGGTGGCGCGCACGGTGGAGACGATGCCGCCGCCGGCGCGCGCGATTTCTTCATAGCCGGCACCGGCCAGGCGCATGGCGAATTCGTCGGCGCGCTGCCCGCCGTAGACCAGGTGGGTATGGCAATCGACCAGGCCCGGCGTGATCCAGGCATTGCCGGCGTCGTGGCGCGGCAGGCTGGCGTAGTCTGCCGGCAGTTCGGCGAGTGGTCCCAGCCAGGCGATGAGGCCTTGCCGCACGACCAGCGCCGCGTCGCGGATGGCGTTGGCGGGATCGGCATCGGGCAGCAGGTGGCAGCGGTGCCAGACGCCGTCGGCCGAAGTGGCCTGCGCCGGATTCTGATTCATTGGGCTTTCTCCATTGCGAGGGTGACGCACAGGCAGCGCGCGGGGCCTTCCATGGCACGCAATTGCTGCGCGGCGGCCGCGCCGGTGGCAAACAGCAGGCCATCGCCGCAGGCGAGTTCCGCATCGCCAAGGCGCCATGTGCCCGCGATGACGAACAGCAGCACCGCATCCGTGCCGGGCGCGACGGTGAAATCGCCATGCTGCGCAACCACGCCGGCGCGGCACTGGCCGCGGCGCGTCATGACATTGAAATCGCGCGTGGCACCATCGATCAGCGTGGCCTGCACGCCGCGCTCGCCGGCGAAGGCGAACGGCACGCCGACCGCATCGAGGCGATGGTCGAAGCTGCCGTCATCGGCCAGCAGGCGCACGCCCGCGCCATCGAGCAGCACGATCTGGCGGTCGATGCCCGGGAAGGCCGAGAACGGGCCGTCGGCGGCGATGTCCGCCACGCTCACGCGCCACAGGAACGTATCCATGCCGGCGCCGGGCGGGAAGGCCGCGATCTCGCGCGTGACGCCGCCGCCGTTCTTCCACGGCCGCGGCGCCAGCGCGGCGAGCGAGAAGCGTTGCGCGCCGTTCATGCGCCCTTGGCCTTCGGCAGCATCGGCAGATCGAGGCCCTTCTCGTGCGCGCATTCGATGGCGCTTTCGTAGCCCGCATCCGCATGTCGCATCACGCCGGTGGCGGGATCGTTCCAGAGCACGCGCTCGATGCGTTTGGCAGCGGCATCGGTGCCGTCGCACACGATCACCACGCCCGCATGTTGCGAGAAACCCATGCCGACGCCGCCGCCGTGATGCAGGCTGACCCAGGTGGCGCCGCCCGCGGTGTTGAGCAACGCATTGAGCAGCGGCCAGTCGGAAACCGCGTCGGAGCCGTCGCGCATGGCTTCGGTCTCGCGGTTGGGGCTGGCGACCGAGCCGGTATCCAGGTGGTCGCGGCCGATCACGATGGGCGCCTTCAGCTCGCCGTTCCTGACCATCTCGTTGAAGGCCAGGCCGGCGCGGTGGCGCTCGTCCAGCCCCACCCAGCAGATGCGCGCAGGCAGGCCCTGGAAGGCGATGCGGTCGCGCGCCATGTCGAGCCAGCGGTGCAGGGACTTGTCCTCGGGGAACAGCTCCTTCATCTTGGCGTCGGTCTTGTAGATGTCCTCGGGGTCGCCGGACAGCGCCACCCAGCGGAACGGACCCTTGCCGCGGCAGAACAGCGGGCGGATATAGGCCGGCACGAAACCGGGGAAGTCGAAGGCGTTCTGCACGCCTTCATCGAATGCCACCTGGCGGATATTGTTGCCGTAGTCCAGCGTGGGCACGCCCATCTGCTGGAATGCCAGCATGGCGTTCACGTGCTTGACGATGGAGGCCCTGGCGGCGGCCTCGACGGATTTCGGCTCGGCCGTGCGCGCGGCTTCCCATTGCGGCACGCTCCAGCCTTCGGGCAGGTAGCCGTTGACGAGGTCGTGCGCGGAGGTCTGGTCGGTGACGATGTCGGGGCGCATGCCGCCGGCCTGCGCGCGCCGGACCAGTTCCGGCAGGATCTCGGCGGCGTTGCCGAGCAGGCCGACCGAGATGGCCTCCTTGTTGCGCGTGGCTTCACCGATCATGGCCAGCGCTTCGTCGATGCTGGTGGCTTTCTTGTCCACGTAGCGCGTGCGCAGGCGGAAGTCGATGCGCGACTCCTGGCATTCGATGGCCAGCACGCAGGCACCGGCCAGCACGCCGGCCAGCGTCTGTGCGCCGCCCATGCCGCCGAGGCCCGCGGTCAGGATCCACTTGCCGGCGAGGTCGCCGCCGTAGTGCTGGCGGCCGGCCTCGACGAAGGTTTCATAGGTGCCTTGCACGATGCCCTGCGTGCCGATGTAGATCCACGAGCCGGCGGTCATCTGGCCGTACATCATCAGGCCGGCGCGGTCGAGCTCGTTGAACTTGTCCCAGGTGGCCCAGTGCGGCACCAGGTTGGAGTTGGCGATCAGCACGCGCGGCGCGTCGGCATGGGTGCGGAACACGCCGACCGGCTTGCCGGACTGCACCAGCAGCGACTCGTCCTCGCCCAGGCGGCGCAGGCTGTCGAGGATGGCGTCGAAGCATTCCCAGTTGCGTGCTGCCTTGCCGATGCCGCCATACACCACCAGGTCCTGCGGGCGCTCGGCCACGTCCGGGTCCAGGTTGTTCTGGACCATGCGGTAGGCGGCTTCGATCAGCCAGTTCTTGCAATGCAGCTGGGTGCCGTGCGGCGCGCGGATCTCGCGCGGGCCGCGCTGGGCCGCGGCCTGGGTGAATTGGTGTTCGTTGGCATTCATGTGAGGTCTCTCCTGCGTGTCTGGTTTCACCTGCGTGGTCCGGCCTCAGGCCGTGGCATACGACGGCAGCACGGCCCGCACCGCCGCCGGCCAGCCCGCGCCAGCGTCGCCCTGCCTGACCCACTGCTTCATCGCCTCGATGTCCGGCGCCAGGTAGCGGTCGCCTTCGACGAAGGCTACGCGCGCGCGGATGCGTGCCAGCTCGCTTTCGATCAGCGGCGAGGACTGCAGCGGGCGGTGGAATTCGATGCCCTGCGCGGCGGCCATGGCTTCGATGCCGACCACCACGGCGGTGTTCTCCGCCATCTCGCCCAGGCGGCGCGCGCCGTAGGTGGCCATCGACACATGGTCCTCCTGGTTGGCCGAGGTGGGCAAGCTGTCCACGCTGGACGGATGCGCCAGCGCCTTGTTCTCGGAGGCCAGCGCGGCGGCCGTGACCTGCGCGATCATGAAGCCGGAGTTGAGGCCGCCGTCGCGCACCAGGAACGGCGGCAGGCCGGACAGGCCGGTGTCCAGCAGCAACGCCAGGCGGCGCTCGGAGATGGCGCCGATCTCCGCGATCGCCAGCGCGATGATGTCGGCGGCGAAGGCCACCGGCTCGGCGTGGAAGTTGCCGCCGGAGATCACGTCGCCCTGTTCGGGGAACACCAGCGGGTTGTCCGAGGCAGCGTTGGCCTCGATGCCGAGCACGCGCGCGGCGTGCTGCAGGTTGTCCAGGCAGGCGCCCATCACCTGCGGCTGGCAGCGGATCGAGTACGGGTCCTGCACGCGGCCGCAGGTCTGGTGCGAATCGACGATCTTGCTGCCGTCGAGCAGCGCGCGCACCGCGCCGGCCACGGCGATCTGGCCAGGCTGGCCGCGCGCGGCGTGGATGCGCGCGTCGAACGGCTTGACCGAACCCTTGATGGCTTCGAGCGACAGCGCGCCCGCCACCAGCCCGGCGGCCAGCAGGTCCTCGGCGGCGAACAGGCCGGCCAGCGCCAGCGCGGTGGAAACCTGGGTGCCGTTGAGCAGCGCCAGCCCTTCCTTGGGGCCCAGCGTGAACGGCGCCAGCCCGGCGTGGGCCAGCCCTTCTGCGGCGGGGCGGCGCTGGCCATCGATCATCACCTCGCCCACGCCGATCAGCGTGCACGACATATGCGCCAGCGGCGCCAGGTCGCCCGAGGCGCCGACCGAGCCCTTGGCGGGGATGCACGGCGTGACGCCGTGGTTGGCCAGCGCCAGCAGCGCTTCGATGATCTCGGGGCGGATGCCCGAATGGCCGCGCGCCAGGCTCACGGCCTTGGTCGCCAGCACCAGGCGCACGGTGTCGGGCGCGAGATCAGCGCCGGTGCCCACGCTGTGCGACAGCACCAGGTTGCGCTGCAGCTCGGCCAGCTTGTCGTGCGGGATGCGCGTCTGCGCCAGCTTGCCGAAGCCGGTGTTGATGCCATAGACCACGGCGTCGGCATCGATGATGTCCTGCACGGTGGCCTGCGACGCGCGCACGCCGGCCCAGGCGGCATCGTCCATGGCCAGGCGCACTTCGCCGCGATGGATGCGGCGCAGGTCTGCCAGCGTGACGGTGCCGGGCTGCAGAGTGAGCAGCGGGCGGGAGGATTGTTGCTTGGGGCTAGTGCTGGTGTCTGTCATTTGTATATCCCTGTCTATACAGCCGGGTTCGGAATTGGGTTGTCCGGGTGGCTTTGCGAAAAAATTCGGCGCTCGGCGGGTTAGCCGAAGGCCGGGTTGCCATCGGCGCGGAAGCGGCTGCCGAGGCGGTATCGGCTGCCTGGATGCAGGCAGCGCACAAAGGTGACGGGGGTGCCGCCGGTCCAGGTGCGGCGGGTCAGCAGCAGGCACGGCTGGTTGCCGGGCATTTCCAGCTGCGCGGCCTGCTCGGGCGTGGCGGCGATGGCGTCCACCACATGTTCGATCTGGTCGTAGGGCACGTGGCGCAGCAGGTATTCGCCGGGCTTCATGGCGCTGGCCGCGGCGAAATCCTGGTTGATGAAGTCCGGCGCCACGCGCGGATTCACATAGCGGTCTTCGAGCTGGATCGGCACGCCGTCCTCGCGGTGCACGCACACCGAGTGGAACACCGATTCGCCGGTGCGCAGGTCGAGCGCCGCGGCCACCTCGATGGATGCGGCAACACGCTCCACCACCATGACGTCGCAGGCGTAGTCATGGCCGCGCATGCGGATCTCGTCCTGCAGGTTGACCACGCTGAGCAGCGTGGACTGCGGCTTGTGCTCGGCCACGAACGTGCCCACGCCGGCCACGCGCACCACCCTGCCCTGCTCGGCCAGTTCGCGCAGCGCGCGGTTGACCGTCATGCGCGACACGCCGAAGCGGGTGACAAGCTCCTGCTCGGACGGCACGCGGTCGCCCGGCTGCCACGCGCGGCTCTGGATCTGGCGCGCGATGTACTCCTTGACCTGCTGGTACAGGGCAGCGGGAGCGGCGTCGGGGACGCCCCGGCGGGCGGCGGTGGCGGGTTTCATGGATTCAGTGCTCGGCCGCGGCCATGGCTTCGGCGCGGATTTCCTCGGTCAGCAGCGCCTTGAGTTCGGAGAACGCCGGCGAGGTCTTGATGGTGTAGTGGCGCGGGTGCGGGAAATCCACATCGATGGTGCGCTTGATGCGGCCTGGCCGCGCCGAGAACACCGCCACGCGGTTGGCCATGAAGATGGCCTCGTCGATATCGTGGGTGACGAACAGCACGGTCTTGCGCGACGCCTCCCAGATGCCCAGCAGCAGTTCCTGCATCAGCACGCGGGTCTGGTTGTCGAGCGCGCCGAACGGCTCGTCGAGCAGCAGGATCTTGGGGTCGTTGGCCAGCGCCCGCGCGATCGCCGTGCGCTGCTGCATGCCGCCCGAGAGCTGCTTGGGGAAATGGTGCTCGAAGCCGCGCAGGCCCACGCGCTGGATGAAGAAGTCGCTGCGCTCGCGCTGCTCGGCCTCGCTCATGCCGCGCTCGCGCAGGCCGAAGCGCACGTTCTGTTCGATGGTCAGCCACGGGAACAGCGTGTACGACTGGAACACCATGCCGCGCTCCGCGCCGGGGCCGGTGACCGGCTGGCCGTCGAGCAGCACGCGCCCGGTGGTAGGCACGTCGAGCCCGGCCACGATGCGCAGCAGCGTGGACTTGCCGCAGCCCGAGGGGCCGAGGATGGTGACGAAGTCGTTGTCCGCCACCTCGAAGTCGGTGGGCTGCAGCGCCACGGTCTGGCCGCCGCGCGGATTGACGAAGGTACGCGAGACCTGCTGGATCGACAGCGCGCTCATTTGATCGAACTCCACGGGAACAGGCGCTGGTTGGCCAGCTTGAATGCCAGGTCGGAGACCAGGCCGATGCAGCCGATCACGATGATGCCGAAGATGATCTGCCCGGTGTTGAGCAGCGCCTGGCTGTCGGTGATCATGTGGCCGATGCCGGAGGACGAGCCGATCAGCTCGGCCACGATCACGTAGGTCCAGGCCCAGCCCAGCACCAGGCGCAGGATCTCGGCGATCTCCGGCGCGGCGCCCGGAATCAGCACGCGCCGCACGATGCCGCGGCTGGTGGCGCCCAGCGTGTAGGCCGCCTCCACCAGGTCGCGGCGCGCGCCGCCCACGGTCACCGCCACCATCAGCACGATCTGGAAGAACGAACCGATGAAGATCACCAGCACCTTCTGCGCCTCGCCGATGCCGGCCCACAGGATCAGCAGCGGGATGAAGGCCGAGGCTGGCAGGTAGCGGCAGAACGAGACGAAGGGCTCGAAGAACGCTTCCGCCGCCTTGTACGCGCCCATGAAGATGCCCAGCGGCACGGCCAGCGCGGCGGCCAGCACGAAGCCGCCCAGCACGCGCCACACGGTCATGCCGATGTCGCCGATGAAGTTGTACTCGGCGAACAGCAGCACGCCTTCGCGCGCCATGGTCATGGGATCGGCCAGGAAGGTGCGCGGCACCATGCCGCCCAGGGTCACCGCCGCCCACACGCCGAAGAACAGCACGAAGAACAGCAGCCCCAGCGTCCAGCGCGCGCGCTGGGAGACCGGCGCCAGCGGCGCCAGCCAGGGGTGGCGGCGCGCCGGCGCGGCCGGCGGCGCCGTCATGGACGGCTTGGCCGCCGGGGAGCCGGCGGGAGCGGGGGAAGAACCGAGATGAGCCTGCGACATGGCACCGCCTTCCTTACTTGATGAAGCGCGCGTCGTACAGCGCCGTGACGTCGGGCACCTGGCGGATCACGCCGATGTCCAGCAGCACCTGCGCGGCTTCCTTGCTGAAGCTGGCCAGCTCGCCGCCGAAGAACTTGCGGTTGGCGTCGCGGTCCTGCCAGCGCAGGTAGGCCGACGACTTGGCGAACTGCTCGCCGCTTTGCTTGACGGCCGCGCCCATGATGTCGTTGGCCTTGGCCGGCTCGGTCTTGATCATGTCGAGCGCCTCGAAGTAGCTGTCGACCAGCGCCTGCGCGGCGCGGGGATTGTCCTTGAGCCACTTGGGCGCGCAGCCCAGGGTGTCCATCACCATCGGGTAGTCGAGCGTGGTGGCGAGGATCTTGCCCTTGTCCGGGTTCTGGCGGACGCTGGAGAGATACGGCTCATAGGTCATGGCCGCATCGTTCTGGCCGGAAACGAAGGCCTGCGCGGCCGCCTGCGGCGACAGCGTGGTGGTCTTGACGTCCTTCAGGCTCATGCCGTTCTTCTTGAGCATCCAGGCCAGGCCGAAGTACGGGGCGGTACCCGGCGCATCGACGCCCACGGTCTTGCCCTTGAGATCGGCGAAGCCCTTGACGTCGGCGCGCACGGCAAGGCCGTCGGCGCCGTAGGACTTGTCGAGCTGGACGATCTGGGTGATGGGCACGCCGTTGGCGTTCCAGGCCACGTGGGTTTCCACCGTGGTGGCCGCGCACTGGATGGCGCCGGAGGCCAGCGCGAGGTGGCGGTCCTTCTGCGGGATCATCTTGATGTCGACGTCCACGCCGTGCTTCTTGAAGATGCCGGCCTTGTCGGCCAGCGTCAGCGGCGCGAAGCCGGTCCAGCCACTCATGCCCAGCGTGACTTGCGTGGCTTGCGCCTGCGCGGTGCCGGCGGCACCCAGCATGGCAACGGCGGCGAACGCGGCTAGCGAGAAACCGCTACGGATACGAAATCCCATCTTCCTGGCTCCTTTGGTGTGATGCGAACGAGGGCCGCGCCAGCCTTGGCAGCAGCCGCATCGCCCGGCTCGGGGCGGCGCCGTACCTGCGGCGCCGGTCATTTGCCAGGCAATTTAGCAACCCTGTATATACAAGTCAATGCAGTAGTTAACCCGAGGGCGGGCACCGCACTGGCTTAACCGGCACTTGGCTGCCAGGGCGCGCCGGCCATGCCATCGTGCCGCACCGGCCGCTCCCCGCCATGCGTCAACGCAGGGCGGCTTCCAGCGCGGGAAACGCCGCGCGCACCACGCCGGTGCCCCGCATCACGCATTTGCCGCGTACTGTCTATACAGGATCGAATGGGGCGTGCTGAACGCAAATGCCGTGCCACCGCGGGCGAACGCGGCGGGCAGCAGGCATCACAGGAAAGTGGCCGGGGGGAGCCTCGGGGGGCGTCAGGCGTCGAAGAAGGACGCCACCGTGGGATAGCGCAGGCGCAGGCGCAGTTCGCGCTTGAGGCGAAGGTTGTCGAGCCGGCGCGACTCGCTCATGAAGCTGAGCAAGGCGGGCTCCACCACGTCGCGCAGTTGCGCGCGATTCAGCCGCGGGGGACGCGGCAGGCCACGGCGGTCCGCGACCAGGTCGAAGTAGTCTGCCATGCGCATCTCGGAGTCGTCGCTGGCGTGCACCACGCGCTGGGCGCGGCCCCGAAACAGCGCGGCCACCATGGTGCGGGCCAGGTCCAGTGCGTGGATGTGGTTGGTATAGACGTCGTCCTGCGGCGCCAGCGCCGGCGTGCCCTTGGCCAGCCGGGCCAGCGGCAGGCGGTTTTCGGCATAGATGCCGGGAATGCGCACGATCGACGCGCGCCAGCCGGCGTCGCGGCCGAATTCGCGCACGATACGCTCGGCCGCCACGCGGCGCCGCGCGCGCGCCGTCTGCGGGCGCACCGGGTGGGATTCCTTGAGCCGCGCGCCGGCGCGGTCGCCGTACACGCCGGAGGTGCTCGCATAGACGAAGGCAGGACGCGCAGCCCGTTTACCGCGGCCGCCGCCGGCCCCCCTGCCGCCCCGCTCGGGTAGAATGGCGGGCTTGGCAGACCAGCCGCCGGCACGCGCCGGCGAGCGCCGCCAGGCGCCCCGCCGCAATACGCGCAAC
>NZ_JBFTLQ010000140.1:0-12515 GCF_056396525.1 Cupriavidus sp. 05T41 | reverse complement strand
CCGCGACGCCGCCGAAGCCGCGGCAGCAGGCCGAGCCGCAGCCACGGTCGCCGCAGCCCGCGCCGCCTGCGCAGACGCAAGCGGTGCAAGGCATGCAGCTGGTCGAGCGCAAGCCGCCCGCCGCGGCCATCGTGCCGGTGCTGTCCTGGCTCGCCGCGGGCATCGCGCTGGGCGGGGCGCTGCTTGGCGGCGCCATCAGCGCGCGCCGCCGCGGCGGCGTCGCGCTTCTCCCCGAAAAACACACCAAGACCCACTGAACATCATGACCCCTACCCTGCTTGAAACCCTGATGTATGACGTCGGCCAGTTGTTCCTGTACCCGACGCTCGCCTTGATCGGCCTGCTCTTTCTCTACGCCTTCTGGGCGCTCGGCGAGTTCGCMATGCAGGCCTGGCAGCGCCGGCGCAACGCCATCGAGAGCGGGCGCGGCTACGCACTGGTGACATTCGCGCTGCGCCAGCGCGTGCAGGACCCCGACGCGCTCGACGTCGCCGCGCACCGCCTGCTGGAATGGCCGCGCATCGCCACGCGCGTGGCGCCCATGCTGGGACTGGTGGCGACCATGATCCCGATGGGCCCCGCGCTCAAGGGCTTGTCCGGCGGCAATCTCGCCAATGTGGGCGAGAACCTCACCATTGCCTTCTCCGCCGTGATCCTGGCGCTGATCGCGGCCAGCATCACGTTCTATGTGGTMAACGTGCRCCGGCGCTGGCTGGCCGAGGAACTGGTCTGGCTCGGCAAGCACCAGCCGCAATGGGAGGTGGACGCATGAAATTCCTCGAAGAGAGCGAAGCCGACGATCCCATCCTGTCGGTGGTGAATCTCATCGACGTGTTCCTGGTGGTGATCGCCGCGCTGCTGGTGGCGATCGCGCAGAACCCGATGAACCCGTTCACGCATGCCGACGTCACCGTCATCACCAATCCGGGCAAGCCCAATATGGAGATCGTGTCCAGGCAGGGCGAGAAGGTCGTGCGCTACCAGGCCAGCGGCCAGGTCGGCAGCGGCGACGGCACCAAGGCCGGCGTGGCGTATCGCCTGAAGGACGGCTCGATGGTGTATGTGCCGGAAGGCGCAACTGGACAATAATAGTCACGACGCGCCGCCTGTGCCGATGGCGCGCGTGGCACGCTTCGTGCGGCGCGAATGCCCGTACAAGCGCCGCKAGCAACAACCGTAGCATTGAAACAGGACCACCCCGCCATGCCCACACTTACCCGCCTTGSTCCTCGCCGCGCCGCCGGAATGGTGATCGCGTCCGCCATCCTGGCGGGACTGGCCGGTTGCGCCGGCACGCCGCCCGCCGCCGTCGCGGGGGATGTCGCGCACCAGTTCACCGGTAAGACTTACGTGCTGCTGGGCGAGGTGCACGACAATGCCGACGGCCAGAAACGGCGCCTGCTGGCGCTGTCGAGCGCGCTCGAGGCAGGCTGGCGGCCCGCCATCGCCATGGAACAGTTCGACCGCGAACGCCAGGCCGATATCGACCGCGCGCGCCGCGAGCGTCCCGGCGATGCGGCCTACGTGGTCGCGCAGGCCGGCGGCACGGGCTGGCAATGGGAGCTGTACACGCCGGTGGTGGCGCTCGCGCTGCGCTACGACCTGCCGCTGGTGGCGGCCAACCTCTCGCGCGCCGATGCGGGCAAGATCGTGCGCGGCGGGCTCGACGGCCTGTTCGATACGGCCGAGCGCAAGCGCCTCGGTCTCGCCGCGCCGCTGCCCGCCGACGTGGCCAGCGAACAGACCGCCGTGCTCGAGCGCGGCCACTGCGGCAATTTCCCCAAGGCCATGCTGCCCGGCATGCTCGACGCCCAGGCCGCGCGCGACGCCGTGATGGCCGCCGCCATGCGTGCCTACGCCGACCGCGGCGCCGTGCTGATCGCCGGCAACGGCCACGTGCGCCGCGACGTCGGCGCGCCGCGCTGGCTCGCCACCGAGCAGGGCAAGATCTACAGCGTGGGCTATCTCGAACAAGCCGGCGCCGGCGAAGTGGGCGCCTATGACCGCGTGGTGCTGGTGCCCGCGCACAAGCGGCCGGACCCGTGCAAGGATGCGAAACCCGGCGCGGAGGCCGCGCCGGCCTGAGTGGCCAGACCGGCTTGCGCTGCGCCAACTGCGCGGCGCATGCCCTGCCCGCGCACTCGGCCAGCGCCAGCCGGACTCAAGCCGGCTATCGGCCGGCTATCAACCGGCCATCAACCGTATCAGCCGCCTATCAGCCGAACAGCTCCTCCGCCACCGTCGGATGCAGTTGCACCGTGGTGTGCAGGTGCGACAGCTTMACGCCAAGGCGCAKCGCTACCGCGAAGGCCTGGATGATTTCCGGCGCGGCGTTGTCCATCATGTGCGCGCCCAGCACGCGGCCGCTGCGCGCGTTGACCACCAGCTTCACCATCGATGCCTGCTCGCTGCCGCCGAAGCGGCTTTCCAGCGAGACGAAGCGGCGCACCACGCTCTGCACGCGCTCGGCCTTGCCGGCGTCTTCGATGGCCTGCCGCTCGCTCAGGCCGACGCTGCCGATGGCGGGTTCGCAGAAGACGGCCGTKGGCACCATGTCGAAATCCGCGCGGTCGCCGCGCCGCCCGAACAGGCGGTCGGCCAGCCAGCGTCCCTGGGCGCTGGCCACGGGGGTAAGGTGCAGGCCGTCGATKACGTCGCCGACGGCGTGGATCGAGCGTACCTTGCTGCGGAAGGAGCGGTCGACCTGGATGCCGCCCTTCTCGGCCCGTTCCACGCCGAGCGCTTCGAGGCCGAGACCGTCCCAGACCGGCTCGCGGCCGATGGCGGCGAGCGCGGCCTGCGCGCGCACGGTGTGGATGCGCTCCTTGCCGCCGTTGCCGCCATTCCCGCCATTCCCGCCGTTGCCCGCTTGCCGGTAGCACACGTCGATGGCGCCGTTGGCCTGGTTGAGCAGCGTGACCTCGGCATTGAAATGCAGGCGCACGCCCTTGGCGGCGAGTGCTTCGGCCAGCGCCGCGGCGATCTCGTGGTCGAAGCGCTGCAGCAGGCGGTCTTCGCGCACCAGCAGTTCGACCTTGACGCCGTAGCGCGACAGGATCGAGGCCTGCTCCACCGCGATATAGCCGCCGCCGATCACCACGATCGAGGCAGGCAGGCTCTGCCAGGTGAAGATGTCGTCGGAGCTGCTGGCCAGCTCGCCGCCGGGCACCGGCAGCGTGCGCGGGCGCGCTCCGGTGGCGATCAGGATGCGGCGTGCGCGGATGGTCTCGGCGCCGACCAGTACCTGGTCGGAGGCGGTGACGGTGGCCTCGCCGTGCAGCAGTTCCACGCCGGCGTTCTGCAGGTTGTGCGTATAGGCCACGTGCAGGCGCGCCATCTCGGCGTTGACGCGCACGATGGCGTCGCTCCAGTCCTCGCGCCCGCCGGTGTGCGAGAGGCAGCCGGAGAGGATGGCGGCCAGGGTGCCGCCGTAGGAGAGCATCTTCTTGGGCACGCAGCCGCGATTGACGCAGGTGCCGCCGATGGCGTCGCGCTCGACGAGCACCACGCGCGCGCCGTGCGATGCGGCGCGCCGTGCCGCGGCCACGCCGCCGGAGCCGGCGCCGATCACCACGAAATCCGCTTCGCGCTGCGCGCCGGACTTGCGCTTGCCGCGGCGCGKCACGCGCTCGACGGCCTGCTCGGTTGTCGCCCTGCGTGCGCTCTGGCGCTCGCTTGCCGGTCTTGCCTGGCGTTTTGTCATCAATGCCTCCTGTGGCGGCCTTGGCCGCATTGCACATCGTGATGACAGAGCCGGGCGCCGGACCGGCGCGTTGTTGCCCGCTACGCGCCGGCGCCCAGCTCCGTCTTCATGACAGACGGCCAGTCGCGCAGGAAGGTTTCCGCGTCGCGCTGGCCGAGTTCGTAGGCACCGATCATCGCGCCGGGCTGGGTGTAGTCCCAGCTCGAGATCGGTACCCGTTGCGAAGGTTGCAGATAGAGCCGCCGCTGCCCGCCCTGCTGCAGCACGAAGCGCTGCGGGCGCGGATAGAGCCTTGTCACCAGTACCAGGACGTTGCCCGGCGTCGGGTCGAGCGCGTCGACCGGCACGTTGTCCACCATGCCGCCGTCCAGCACCGGGCGCCCGTTGCGCCGCAGCACCGGCGTGAACGGCGGCGTGGATGCCGATTGCAGCAGCAGGTCGGCCAGTTGCTCGGGCGAGGCGCAATCCTGCGCGCGCACGAATTCCGGATGGAAGCCGAGCTTGCGCCCAAGCCGCGGATGCAGCGTCTTGAACCAGTGTTTCTCGATGTTGTACGCCAGCAGCCCGGCCATCACCGCCGTGCGCGGCCCGCTCCAGCGCGGGATATGCGCCACGCCGATGCGGATCTCGGGCGCGTCCTGCAACTGCGCCAGGCGGCCGTCGGCGAAGATATTCAGCAGCGCGGTGCGGTAGATGCCGTAGTGCGGAAACACGCGCTGCCTGGTCAGCAGGTTGCTCCAGTAGACATTGCGGCGGTTGCTGGCCAGCACGTCCTGGTAGTACGCCATCACCTGGCGCGCATCGTGCGTGTAGATCATGCACGCGGTGGCGGCGCCGGCCGAGATCCCGGCGATCACGCGGGGGCGCAGGCCCAGCTCAGGCGCCACCTTGTCCCACCAGCCGGCCTGCCACCAGCAGCGGTTGCCGCCGCCGGCGAACACGACCTGGTCGAAGGGGGAGGCGCAAGGCGAAGCGCCGGGCCGGAGGGTTGCGGGGCTCATGCAGTGAGGGTCATGCGCCGGATGGCGCGCAATGTCGGTGGGCAAGCCGGGCGAAGCGCCGCTCACAGCAGCGCGTAGGTTGTGGTGGCCTGCACGGCCAGCTTGCCGTCCGTGCCGGTCAGTTCGATCTCGCCGAACACCACGGTCTTGCCCAGGCGCAGCACGCGGGCGTGCACCAGCACGTCGCCCTTGATCACGGGGCGCATGAAGTTGGTGGTCAGCGTGACGGTGGTCATGGGGCGGAAGCTGCCCAGCGCGCTGGCGATGGCCACGATCATGGCGGTATCGGCGGCKGACATCAGCACCTGGCCGCACACCACGCCACCCGCGTGGCGAAACGATTCGTCGAACGGAAGCCGCAGTGTTACGCCTTGCGCATCAACGGCTTCGGCGCGCAGGCCGAGCTGGCGCACCCAGGGTGCCAGCACGCGCTGCAGCATGCCGTCGATATCGGCGGGCGTGAGAGTGGATTCCGGCATTGGCTCTGGCATGGCAGTCCCGTCTGTCCTGGGTGGCGGCCGGCCAGGCTGCTACTCGGTCTCCTCCGGCGCGGCGCGATGTTTGAGCCAATGATACAGGGGGCCGGTGCACAGCACCACGAAGGCCATCCGGATCACATGGAAGGCGGTGACCAGCGGCACGCCCAGCTCGAGCACCTTGGCGGTGATGCACATCTCGGCGATGCCGCCCGGCGTGGTGGCGAGGATGGCGGTGGCCGGATGCACGCCCGACAGCGCCGACAGGAGCCAGCCGAACAGCGCGGACAGCACCAGCGCCACCAGCGTGTAGAGTGCCACGCCGGTCAGGAAGCGCGGCGCGGTGTGCAGGAAATCACGCGAGAAGCGCGCGCCCAGCGAAACACCGATCAGCAGCTGGCCCGCGCGGCTCATCCAGGTGGGAATGGCCGACAGCTCGATGCCCGATGCCGTCAGCACCGCCGCGGCCAGCAGCGTGCCGATCACGAAGGGATTGGGCAGGTTCGCGCGCCGCGCGAGCAGCGCCACGCTGACGGTGATGGCGATCAGCACCAGCAGCCCGGCGTAGTTCACCGTGCGCGGGCCCGGGACATAGGGATCGAGCCCGTGGATGCCGCCGTACTGGAACAGCGCCGGCACCGCCACCACCACCATCAGCACCCGCAGCGAATGCGCGGCGGCGACCTGGTCGATGCGCGCGCCGTTGCGCTCGGCCAGGTTGGCCATCTCGGATGCGCCGCCGATGGCGGTGGAGAAGTACGCCGTCTTGAACGCCACGCCGGTGCTCCCGCGCAGCAGKAACGCGCCGCCGCAGCCCAGCGCCAGGGCGAACAGCGAACCGGCCACGATATAGGGGAGGAACTCCAGCAGCCGCGCCACCACGTCGGCGGTGAAGTAGAGCCCGAGCGAGGTGCCGATGGCCCACTGCCCGGCGTTGCGCGCCTGCGTCGGCGMGCGCAGGTCGGCCCCGCGCATGCGCGCGATGGCTACGGCCAGCAGCGGACCGATCATCCAGGGCAGCGGCGTGTGCAGCAGCGTGCAGAGCAGCGCGGCCGTCAGGCCGAGCAGCAGCGTCAGCACGACCGGACGCCAGCGGTGATAGAGAGTGGACATGTGGCGGCGGCCTGGCGAATGCGCCAGGACCGTCTGGAATGACGGCGGTGCTTGCTCCCGCGCCCCTCAGGGGCGGAGGGGAGAATGCATGCGCGATATCAGGTTGGTCAGCAACAAAAAAAAGCCCGGCACCGCGAAGTGCCGGGCCTTGCCCGCATTTTGCCCCGGATCAGCCGGCGGCGTCGGCTACCTCGCCGCGCCGCGCCGAGCGCCGCGCGAGCCAGCCCAGCACGCGCGGGATCACCACCACCGCCACGGTCATGGCGAGGATGGTGGCCGAGATCGGCTGCGTCACKAAGATCGACCAGTCGCCCTGGCTGATGGACAGCGCGTTGCGCAGCTGCTTCTCCGCGATGGGACCGAGGATCATGCCCACGATCACCGGCGCGGTGGGGAAGTCGAAGCGGCGCATGGCCATGCCCAGCACGCCGATCACGAACAGCAGCAGCAGGTCGAACCACGACTGGCGGATGCCGTAGGCGCCCAGGCCCGCGAAGATCAGGATGCCGCCGTACAGCAGCGGCGTGGGGATGCGCAGCATGCGCACCCACAGGCCGATGGCCGGCAGGTTCAGCACCAGCAGCATCACGTTGCCGATGTACAGCGAAGCCAGCAGGCCCCACACCAGGTCGCCCGAGGTCTGGAACAGCATCGGGCCCGGCTGCAGGTTGTAGTTCTGGAACGCCGCCAGCAGGATCGCGGTGGTGTTCGAGGTGGGGATGCCCAGCGTCAGCAGCGGCGCCAGCGTGGCGGTGACCGCGGCGTTGTTGGCGGCTTCGGGGCCGGCCACGCCTTCGATCGCGCCGACCGTGCCGAACTCGCCCTTGTGCTTGGACAGCTTTTTCTCGGTGGCGTAGGACAGGAAGGTCGGGATTTCCGCGCCGCCGGCCGGGATCAGGCCGAACGGGAAGCCGATGATGGTGCCGCGGATCCAGGCCGGCACCGAGCGCTTCCAGTCCGACTTGGTCATCATGATGCTGCTGAGCTTGTTGAAGCTGCCGCCGGGCTGCGGGAAGAAGGCGTTGAACAGCGCCTCGCCCACCGCGAACAGGCCCACCGCCACCACCACGATATCGACACCGTCGTACAGCTCCTGCACGTTCATCGAGTAGCGCGTCTGGCMCGACAGCGAGTCCATGCCGATCAGGCMGATGCCAAGGCCCAGGAACAGGCTGGTCATGCCACGCAGCAGCGACGAGCCCAGCACCGCCGACACGGTGGTGAAGGCCAGCAGCATGATCATGAAGTACTCGCCGGGGCCGAACTGCAGCGCCACGTCCGCCGCCACCGGCGCGAACATCGACAGCAGCACGGTGGCGATGGTGCCCGCCGCGAACGAGCCGATCGCCGCGGTGGCCAGCGCCGGGCCGGCGCGGCCGCTCTTGGCCATCAGGTTGCCTTCCATGGCGGTGACCATGGTGGACGATTCGCCCGGCGTGTTCATCAGGATGGAGGTGGTGGAGCCGCCGTACATGGCGCCGTAGTAGATGCCGGCGAACATGATCAGGGCGGCGGTCGGTTCCACCTTGGTGGTCAGCGGCAGCAGCATCGCCACCGTCAGCGCGGGGCCGATGCCCGGCAGCACGCCGATGGCGGTGCCGAGGAAGCAGCCCACCAGCGCCCACATCAGGTTGATCGGGGTGATGGCGACGGCAAAGCCGTGCATCAGCAAATTGAGAGTGTCCATGGATCAGCTCCGGTCAGAACCCGGCGACGGGCAGCAGCGGCAGGTTGATGCCGAGCAGGAATTCGAACAGCGCCCACATCGGCACCGTGATGCACAGGCCGATGAAGCCGTCGCGCAGGAAACGCTTGCTGCCGTAGCCACGCGCCACGCAGATCATCAGCAGCGTCGACGCCAGCACGAAGCCCAGCGTGCCGATCAGGGCCATATTGGCCACCAGGCCGGCCGCGACCCACAGGAAGCCGCGGAAGTTGTGCGGGGCCGAGGGCAGCTCCGCATCTTCCTCGGGCATGTTGCGAAAGCCGCCGCGGATGCCTTGCCAGGTCAGCGCGGCGCCGCACACGGCCAGGCCGATGGCGACCAGCGTGGGCAYGAAGCGCGGCGACAGCCCGGCATAGCCTTCGTCGCCGGAGATGCCCGGCAGGCCCACGAAGTAGAACAGGGAGAGCAGCAATACGGCAATGCCGATCGCCAGGTGCGAGGGTTTCATCAAGGACTCCTTCGGGCGGCCGTGCGTGGCGCGCCGCGGTTTGTCGCCCCGCACGCGGCGGGGGCCCGGCGACTTATGGTTTGGTTATTGGGTATCGCAGGTGGACACCAGGCCCCCGACCGCCGCGCACGCACCGGGCATTCCGGTGCGCCGCAGGCAGGGCCGACAGGTGAAGCGATGAAGCAATGAAGCGGTGATGCGGTGATGCGGTGATGCGGTGAATCCATGATGCTGCTGGCCGGCGCCGCGCGCCGGCGCATCGCTTACTTGGCCACGCCCAGTTCGCGCAGCGTGCTGCCCAGGCGGGTCGACTCGCTGTCCACGAACTTGCCGAACTCGTCGCCGGTCAGCAGGAACGGCGTCCAGTCGTTCTTGGTCAGCGTTTCCTTCCACACCGGCGTCTCGGTCGCCTTGACCACCGCGTCCACCAGCGCCTTGCGCTGTTCGGCGGAGATGCCGGGCGCGCCGTACACGCCGCGCCAGTTGTAGATTTCCACGTTGACGCCCTGCTCCTTGAGCGTCGGGATGTCCGCGGTGCGCTCCTTCGAGGTCACGGCCAGCGCGCGCATCTTGCCGCTCTTGATGAAGGGCAGGAACTCGGACACGCCGGCGATGCCGACGGTCACGTGGCCGCCCAGGATCGAGGCCGACGCTTCACCGCCGCCCTGGAAGGGCACGTAGTTGATCTTCTTCGGATCCACGCCGACGTCCTTGGCGATCAGGCCGGCCAGGATGTGGTCGATCGAACCTTTGGAGCCGCCGCCCCAGCTCACGCTGCCCGGGTTGGCCTTGAGCTGCGTKGTCAGGTCCTTGACCGACTTCAGCGGCGAATTCGCCGGCACCGTGATCACCATGGTGTCCGCGAACAGGCGCGCCACCGGCGTCGCGTTCTTCAGCGTGACCKGCGGCTTGTTGGTCTCGATCGCGCCCACCATGACCGCGCCGGTGACGACCAGCGCGTTGGGGTTGCCCTTGTCGGTGTTGACGAACTGCGTCAGGCCGATGGTGCCGCCCGCGCCGCCCTTGTTGTCGTACGAAGCCGTCTTGGCCACGCGGGCGGACACCAGCGCGGCGCCCAGCGAACGGCCGGTCTGGTCATAGCCGCCGCCCGGGTTGGCGCCGATCATGAACTTGACGTTGTCGAGGGCGAATGCGGGCGCGGCAGCCACGGTGGCGGTGATTGCGGCCGAGGCCATGACGACATGGGCGAAGCGATGAATCGAACGGCGCATTGCGGTCTCCTGCTTGTTTTAGGGTTGCCGGTGATTGGAGCACGGAGTTTGTGGCGCCTGGCGCGCGCCGACCCGGGGAGCATCCGGCTGGCATTCCAACGGGCTTGCGGGGGGCGGGGGGGCATTCCGGCGCGCCGGGCAGGACCCGGTGGCGAAGTGTTGTCTCCCGTCCGCTGCTCAGCGTGCATGCCGGACTTGTTCTTTGATTTTTGCCAGGCGGTATTTTGCCCGGATGGCCGCTATGCAGGCCATGGGGGGCATTCTAGGTGGGGGAAACTGTCAAAAGGCTGTCAAATTGACAGGTATTAGGCTGGGGTTTACGTGGGGGTGGATGTATGGAACATTTGCATTCCGGCCTTGGCAATGCCCTGGCGCGGCGACGCGCTCAGCCCGCTGCCGGCAACCCCAGCACCGCCCTCACCCCCTTGCCCTGCACCGCCTCGCCCAGTTCCACCGTGCCTCCGAAGCGCGCCGCCATCTCGCGCGAAATGGCCAGTCCCAGCCCGGAGCCGGGCTCGGTATTGCCGACCCGCCGGTAGAACCGCGCGAACACCTTCTCGCGCTCCTCGGGGGGAATCCCCGGCCCGTCGTCTTCCACCACGAGGCAGGCCGTGTTTCCGGCGCGGGCAGCAAAGAGCGTGATGCGGCTGCCCCTCGGCGAATACTGGATGGCGTTGTGGACCAGGTTGGCGAAGGCCTCGCGCAGCAGCGCCGCATCCGCGCGCACCGGCAGCACCAGCCCGGCAGGCCGCTCCCAGCCGAAGTCCTGCTGCTTGCCGCGCGCCAGCGGCAGGTAGTCCAGCGCGACCTGCTCGGCCACCGCCACGGCGTCGGTCAGGGGCGCCGGTTCGGCGGCGTCGCCGGGGTTGTCGGTGCCGGCTTGCTGGCGCACGCGCGCCAGCGCCAGCAGCTGGTTGGTGAGGCGCGCGGCTTGCTCGAGCTGGGTGACGATGCCCCCCACGGCTTCGCGGGCGGCCTGGGGCGCGTGCGCGGGATCTGCGCCGGCGCTCAGCTGGCGCTGGGCGAATTCGGCCTGCGTCTTGAGGATGGCCAGCGGGGTGCGCAACTGGTGCGCGGCGTCGGCGATGAACTGGGCCTGGGCCTGGGTCATCGCGTTGGAGCGCGAGACGTGCAGGTTGACGGCGTCGACCAGCGGGCGCACTTCGAGCGGCACGTGGTCGAAGGCCAGCGGCGCGAGGTCTTCCGCCGGGCGCGCCTGCACGTCGTCGCGCACGCGKGCGAGCGGGCGCAGCACGTAGGTGATGCCGGCCACCAGGATGGCCGCGCTGACCAGGATCAGCAGCACGTCGCGCGCCAGCGCGCCGCGCCATACGGTGGCGATCAGCTCCAGGCGCGGCTCGGCGCTTTCGGCTACCTGCACGATCACGCGCATGTGCGCATTGGGCCGGTACACGGGATGCGCCAGCACGGCGATGCGGACCGGGTCGCCGCGGTAGTCGGCGTCGTAGAAGCGCGACTGGTTGCTGGGCAGCGCACCGGCTGGCAGGGGCAGGTCGTCGTAGCCGGTGACGGTCTCGATGCGGCCGTCGCGCTCGAGCGAGACGCGGTAGAACACGTGGGTCTGCGYGGCSGTCTCGAACATCTCCATSGCGGCGTCSGGCAGCGCGATCTGCACGCTCTCGCCGGCCATGCCGATGGCGTTGTCGATGGYRCGCACSGAGCCGTACAGCGAGCGGTCGTAGGCGGCATTGGCGGCGTCGCGCAAGGTGCCGTAGGTCAGCCAGGTATCGAGCGCCATCATCGCCGCCAGCGCGGGCACCAGCAGCAGCAGCAGCTGGCGGCGCAGGCTGCCTTGCAGCCAGTGCCGCAGCCAGTGCCGGGGCAGGCGGCGCAGCATCAGGCCTGCCCTTCCGGTTCCAGCAGGTAGCCGAAGCCGCGCAGCGTGACGATGGTCACGCCGTGGCCCGACAGTTTCTTGCGCAGGCGGTAGACCAGCACTTCGATGGCGTCGGGGCTGACGTCGGCATCGAGCGAGAACACCTTGTCGAGCAGTTGCGCCTTGGTCAGCGGCTGGCCGCTCCTGGCCAGCAGTGCGCCCAGCAGCGTCGATTCGCGCGGCGTCAGCGCCAGCGGCGCACCACCCAGGGTGAAGCTGCGGGTCTCGCCGTCGAACACCAGCGAGCCGCATTGCAGGCGCGGATGGGCGCGCCCGCGGCTGCGGCGGATCAGCGCCAGGATGCGCGCCTCCAGCTCGGCGATGGCGAAGGGCTTGGGCAGGTAGTCGTCGGCGCCCAGGTTGAGGCCGCGCACGCGCTCGTCGAGCGTGTCCTGCGCGGTGAGGATCAGCACCGGGGTGCGGTCGTCGCGCCCGCGCATGGACTTGAGCACGGCCAGGCCGTCCTTGCCGGGCAGGCGCAGGTCCAGCACCACGGCGTCGTACTCCTCGGCCATCAGCCGCGCCTCGGCCTGCAGGCCGTCGGCCACGTGCTCGATCACGAAGCCGCCCTGCTCCAGCGCGCGCGCCACCCAGCGCGCCAGTTCGATTTCGTCTTCCACCAGCAGCAAGCGCACGCCGGTCCTCCCATGCTCGATAAACGTCCGTTGTTCACAATGCGGCACCGCCGCCGCCGCGGGGGACTGGCCGCGGGCGCCTATAATAACCCCGCCCCGGGCCGGGCGCGGCGAGCGCGCCAGGGCCCTCCCAGCCACCGATGTCAGCACCGATGGTTCCAGCCTTGCGCAAGTTGCTCCCCGTCTCCGCTCCGCCCGCAGCCTCTTTACCGCCCCTGTCGCCGTCTGCCGCGCCGCGCACCGCCGGCCTGCCGCCGAGCCCGCAACGCCGCCGCGTGCTGGCC
>NZ_JBFTLQ010000139.1:0-12828 GCF_056396525.1 Cupriavidus sp. 05T41 | reverse complement strand
GTGCCCGGCCTGTACTACGCCTTCGGCTTMAATGGCGAGGGCTTTGCGATMAGCCCCGGCGTGGGCGAAACCATGGCGGAGCTGATCGCCACGGGCCGTACCTCGATTCCGCTGGAGCCTTATGCCATCGGGCGCTTTGCGCGTGCGCAGGTGCTGCTGGAAACGCATTGATGCTCCTCTCTCCTGCTTGCGGGAGAAAGGCCGGGGGTGAGGGCAGGCGCATGGCAAGCATCTCGGCGTACCACTTCGAGGATACGCCCGCCCTCACCCCTGCCCMTCTCCCATTGGGACCCATTGGGAGAGGGGTGCAAACACTCGCAGTTGCAGCTTTGTCAGCCGTCTCTACTCCGCCTCTTTGCTATCAGGCCTTGGCTACCGCCCGAGGCGCCACCATGTTCTCCGGGCGGAGGATCTCGGCCAGAAGCTCATTGCTAATGAGCTTMTCTGATTGCACGAGCTCCACGACGGTGCGACCTGTTTCCTGAGCTAGCCTTGCGATCCGCGTGGCATTCTCATATCCAATGTATGGATTGAGTGCTGTCACAATGCCAATTGACCGCTGGACCAGCGCGGAACACTGATCCGGATTCGCGGTAATGCCCTCGATGCATTCGCGGTCCAGCATACGCACCGCCCGATCGAGTAGCCGGATGGAGTCAAAGAGCTTATATGCAATGAGGGGCTCCATGGCATTGAGCTGCAACTGACCAGCCTCGGCCGCCAGGGTAAGCGCGGCATCATTGCCTGCAATTTCATACGCCACCTGGTTCATCGCCTCCGGRATGACCGGATTGACTTTGCCGGGCATGATCGAGCTGCCAGGCTGGCGCGGCGGAAGGTTGATTTCCGCAAGGCCAGCCCGGGGACCGCTCGACAGCAAACGCAAGTCATTGCTGATTTTCGAGAGCCGCAGGGCGGTCCTCTTGATCAGACCTGAAAGCAATACGAAATCGCCCATATCCGATGTCGCCGCAATGAGGTTGGATGCGGAACAAATCTGGAACCCGGAGAGCTCCGACAATTCCTCGATGGCGATCGCCTGGTAGCTCGGGTCGGCGTTGATGCCAGTGCCGATCGCCGTACCACCTAGATTAACGGCGCATAGCGCTGCCGGGATGAGCGCGCGAAGCTGCTCGAGGTCCGCGGATACGGTGTCAGCCATGGCACGGAACTCCTGTCCAAGCGTCATCGGAACCGCATCCTGGAGTTGGGTGCGGCCCATCTTCAGGATGGCGTCGAACTGCTCCGCCTTGCTCGCCAGGGTCGCAGCGAGGTKGCTGAGGCTCTCCAATAGCGGGAGATGGGCAAGCAGCAGGCCCACACGGATGGCGCTTGGATACGCATCATTAGTCGATTGCGACATATTGATGTCGTTATTGGGATGGAGGTGCCTGTAATCGCCCTTTTCTTGTCCCAGGTGTTCCAGTGCACGGTTGGCAAGCACTTCATTGACATTCATGTTAGACGAGGTTCCCGCGCCGCCCTGGATCATGTCAACAACAAACTCGTCATGTAACGCACCGTCAATGACTTCCGCGCATGCCTTTGCAATGGCGGCATGCTTGGCCGMATCCAGCAGGCCGATCCGGTAATTGGCATTGGCGGCCGCATGTTTGACAAGGGCCAGCGCTTTGACCAATTCCGCGTACTCGCCAATGCGGCGGCCGGAGAGATGAAAATTCTCCTTTGCTCGCAGCGTTTGCACGCCGTAGTACAAGGTGTTATCGAGGCTTCGGACGCCCAGGAAGTCTTTCTCCTGGCGAGTGGATTGAAGTGTGGTCATGGTGTGGCTGAAGTGCTGAGCGGTTGAAATTACGGCGCGGTCGCCAGCGCACGCAGGGCGACTTCGCAGAACCAGCGCATGCCCAACGGCAGCGCATCGTCGTTGAAGTCGTAGCAAGGGTGGTGCAGCGGACGCTCGCCGTCTGGCCCCGGTTCGGCACGGCCCTGGCCGAGCCAGAGATAGGCGCCGGGCTTTTGCTGCAGCATGAAGGCAAAGTCTTCCGAGGTGAAGGCGGCACGCGGAGCGATCTGTGCCTGCAAGCCGATGGCTCGTGCCGCGTCCAGGGCCAGCGCGGCCTCGGCCGGCGTATTCACGGTGGCCGGGTAGTAACGCACGTAGTTGACCTCAACCTGCGTGCCGCTCGCCCGCGCCACGCCATCGGCCATGGCACGCAGCGCGGTCTCKATGCGGTCCTGCGACGCGGCATCGAAGCTGCGCACCGTGCCGGTGATCTGCACTTCGGCCGGCAGCACGTTGTGGCTGTGCCCGCCCTCGATGCGCGTGACCKACAGCACGGCCGATTCGCCGGGGTCGATGCGGCGCGCCACGATGGTGTGCAATTGCGACACGAGCTGGCTGGCGGCAAKGATGGCGTCGGGGGTGTGGTGCGGTTGCGCGGCATGACCGCCGCGCCCGCGCAGCACGATGTCGAACCGGTCGGCGGCCGCCATGATGGCGCCGGGGCGCGTCTGGGCGTGACCCAGCGGCAGGTCGGGCCAGTTGTGCAGCGCATAGACGCTGTCGCAGGGAAAGCGCTCGAACAGGCCGTCTTCGATCATCCGGCGCGCGCCGCCCTGGCCTTCTTCGGCCGGCTGGAAGATGAAGTGCACCGTACCGTCGACGCCGGTGCGCGCAAGCTGCCGAGCGGCGCCGACGAGCATGCTGGTATGGCCATCGTGTCCGCAGCCGTGGTGCTTGCCAGGCGTGCGGCTGGCATGAGGCGCGCGGCCAAGCTCCACCATGGGCAGCGCGTCCATATCTGCGCGCAGGCCCACGGTCCGCTCGCCCTGGCCGCCGCGCAGCGTGCCCACCACGCCGGTGCCGCCAATGCCCTCGTGCACCGTAAGGCCCAGCAAACGCAACGACTGCGCCACGATACCTGCCGTGCGATGCTCCTCGTAGGCCAGCTCAGGATTGGCATGCAGGTCGCGGCGCAGCGCGACCAGGTCCGGCAGCAGGTCGGCCACCGGTTCGGCGATCATGCCCCAGGTCACAGGCCTACCTCCGAAGCGTCAACGAGCTGCGCCACCGTGTGAAAGTGGTAGTCCAGAGTAGGGACCTTGAAATCCCGAAGGGCCATGAGAACGCTCCTGAAAGGTTGGATGCCAAGAAGACACAGCACAGCCGGGCAGTCATGCTGCGTGGCACAAGCTTAAGAGCAGTCGCACCGACGATGGTGCCGATCGCAGCGCGCCGCACCGCAGTGAATTGCGTTTTGCCGCAGCGTACGAGCAGATTGTTGGGCCGCCTCAAATGGATCCAGCGGTCGAGTCAGTGCGCGTGCTCACCTCGGAACTGATTGACGATCTGGGCGCGACGGCTTGCCGACACCGTCGACTATGTGAGCGGCATTGCCCGCCTCAATGACTTTGGCGGAACCTGGGACACCTACGCCATCCGCGGCTTCAGCAGCACGGATATGGGATACCTGATGAACGGTTTTCCCGGATCACGCGGATACAATCCGATGCGCGACGCCTCAACGGTTGAGCGCTTCGAATTCCTGAAGGGTCCCGCTGCGGCGCTGTACGGCAGCAGCGAACCTGGCGGCACCATCAATATCGTCACGAAGAAACCGAGGTTCACCCGCGCCACGACGGCGGAACTCAGTGCCGGGACGCTTGGCTTCGCACGCGCCACGGTCGACACCACCGGCCCGATCAACGACAAGGTGGCATATCGCCTGAACGACGCATGAAAACCAGCGTAATGTTGGCGCCCATCTTCAGGATGAGGTTTCGCTTGGAGAGCGATGGAAGCTGCTGGCGGGCGTCCGGTTCGACAACTACCGAGCCGGTGCATGGCTCTGCGCCCGACATCGATGGGAAGAATCTGGCGAACCCCATCGGGATAATCTGGTCAGGCACCATGATGCTCGATTTCCTCGACACGGATGGCGATGCAGGGCGGAAGGCGCACGATGCCATACTCGTAGAGCCGGCCATGCCGCAACAACCGCTATCGAGCAGCGTCCAGTTGGCGCCCATGCGCTTGAGCAATGTCTGCTCGCCCTGCGTGCCGAACAGCGATTTCTGGTGGCAGTGCGCGTGGATCAGGACGTCGATCTCGTAGCGCGGCGGCTGGTAACCCTGGTCGGCCAGGAAGTCCGCCAGCAYCCAGGTCCGCGACGCCAGCCGCCTAGCGCGGGGATCGTCCGGGAAGTGCCGCAGGAGTTCGTCCTTGAATACTGACATGCAGCCGGGTTCAAGCCCCACGATGGCGGCCTCGCTTTCGTCTGAATCGAAGTAGGGCGCGAGGGAATCCAGGATATCGGCAAGCTTGGCTTTGGCCATATCCAGCAGGCCAAAGTCATAAAGCGKACGGCCGCAGCACAGCTTGCGTTCCGGCAACACGGCGTGGAAGCCCGCGTGCTGCAAGACCTTGGTCGCGGCCATGGCGATTTCCGGATGGAAGTTCTCGCAGAATGTGTCGACCCACAGGATCACGGGCTTCTGCGCGGGGGCATCGGCCACCGCGACGTGAGCCGCAGTCCTGCCCCGGTACGCTGCAAGTTGCGCCCGGAAGGGCGTGGTGGCGAACTGGKGCAGTTCACGGCTATMGGCCACGCCTGCAATGCGCTTGGCGATGGCGCGMAGCACCGGTGTCTGGGTAAGAAAGTTGGCCAGGCGTRGCACGCGCGCGGCAAAGGGCGCCCACTCCCCGATACGGCCCATAAACCAGGCCTGGCGCGGGCGGCGCTTGTCTTCGTAGTAGTGCGAAAGTAACTCAGCCTTGTAGGCGGCAATGTCCACATGGGTGGGGCAATCGCTGCGGCAGCCCTTGCATGAGAGGCAGGTATCGAGCGCCTCCTTGACCGGCTCGCTGCGCCTGAGAACCGGCCGGTCGACATGACCGCAAAAATGTCCGTTTCAACTTGGAAGCTGCCGTTGGGGCTGCGCGGGGCCGAACGGCAGAAGAGGGTTGCGGATTCAACCGGTCAACGCAACAGAGATCCCAGCCCAGGCTTTCCAGTCGGCGCAATGCCGGATGCGGGCAGCCGTGCCACAGGTGCCACTTGGCGCCATGCAGCGCCTTGATCAAGGCTGCGTTGCTAGGACCGTCGTCGCAGCGTGCCGGCCTGCCCTTGATCATCTGTTCGAGGTTCTGTACCCGCATGGCGATGTGGAACCAATCGAGAGCGTACTCACCGCGATCACCAGGCTGAGCCTGTTATTTCAGCTGCTAATACACATGGGATAGGTGCATCCTGCCATCGCGTCCGCCACACGACCGGAGCGAAATTGATGCGAGTGACGAAGAACCCGAAGCTTGTTCAGCTTCCGCTTGGACATACGAGTCTCAATACGACGATGAAGTATGTCCACCCCGATATCGACGAGATGCGGGATTTGGTTTCGTATCTTTAGCGGATGGAATGTTGGCAGCTACGGGAGGTTCGGGCACCCTCTCGATTGGGAGGCGACCTGATGCGGGCGCTCTCACGATACCCTGGCGGGTAAATCTTGCCATTTTGGAGCGGGAAACGAGGCTCGGACTCGCGACCTCGATCTTGGCAAGGTTGCGCTCTACCAACTGAGCGACTCCCGCTTGTTTGGCTCCCCGACCTGGGCTCGAACCAGGGACCTACGGATTAACAGTCCGGCGCTCTACCAACTGAGCTATGGGGGAACAAACACCGCAATTGTGAATCGTGAGGAGGCCGGATTGTACACCAGTATTGGAAAATGTTGGCCAACAAATCTTTGCCCCCGACGTCGTCCCTTCCGGGGCACCGCGGGAMGAACGCGTAGCGCATGCCGTTCTCAGGCGGACAACGCAGGCTCGCCCAGTAGCGCCCGCACCTCGTCCTGCGTGGGCGCGTAGGCCCCGGCCCGGGTCGCCGCGATGGCCGCGGTGGCCGCCGCCCAGCAAGCCTGGCGCTGTGGCGTGGCCTCGGGATCGAGCAGCAGCCCCGCCATCCATCCGCCCATGGCTGCGTCGCCACAGCCCACGGTATCCACCACCGCTACCGCGAAGGCCGGCTGCTCGCAGGCACCGTCGGCGTGCAGCAGCGTCATGCCCTGGGCGCCGCGGGTCAGCAGCACGCTGGCTTGCGGCGCCAGCGCGCGCAGCGCGGCCAGCGCGGCGGCTTCGTCCAGCGCGGGATAGAGTCCGCGCAGATCCTCGTCCGACACCTTGATGTGGTCGGCCAGACCCGCCAGGTGGGCGAACACGGCCTGATAGCCGGGCTCGCGCATCGGCGCGCGGAAATTGGGATCGAAGGCGATGCGCTTGCCCGCCGCCGCGGCCAGCGTCGCCTCTTCGCACAGGCGGGCGGCCAGCGGCTGGCGCGCCAGGCTCAGCGAGCCGAAGTGCACGGTGCGCGCGGCCTGTCGCCAGCCCGGCGGCAACCTGGCGGGATCGAAGTAAAGGTCGGCGCTGTCGTCGCCGACGAAGAAATACTGGGGCGGATGCTGGGCGCCCACAAAGGCCAGCAGCGGCGAGCGCGCCACGCGCTGCAGATAGCGCGCATCGAGCCCGGCTTCGGCGCTGGCCCGGGCCAGCTGGTCGCCCAGCGTATCGACGCTGACCGCGCCCGCGAAGGCGGTCGGCACACCCAGCCGCGCGCCCACGCGCGCCACGTTCCAGCACGAGCCGCCCGGCAGGCCGAGCCAGTCCTGGCCACCCTGGTGGACCATGTCGGTGAGGGCTTCGCCGAACACCACATAGGTGGGCGATGGAGTTGTCGTCATATTGCTCTCGCTGTGTCGTGTGAGGCGGTGCCTCAGCCCTGCCAGTCGGACGAAGCGGCCAGCGCGCGGCGGATCAGGCCGGCGGTGGAGGCGTCGTGCGCCCGGGCCGGGCCGCCTTCGAGTTCGCTGGCGATGGGCGCGGCCAGTTGCTTGCCCAGCTCCACGCCCCATTGGTCGAAGGAGTTGATGTTCCACAGCACGCCCTGGACGAAGGTGCGATGCTCCGACAACGCGATCAGCGCGCCGAGATGCCAGGGGTCCAGCCGTTGCAGCAGCAGCGTGTTGCTGGGACGGTTGCCCTCGAACACCAGGTGCGGCACCAGCGCCTCGTCCTGCACGCCCAGCGCCCGCACCTCGTCGGCGGTGCGCCCGCGCAGCAGCGCCTCGCCCTGGGCGAAGCAGTTGGCCAGCAGCTTGCTGTGATGGCCGGGAACGGGAAACACCGGCTCCAGCGTGGCGATGAAGTCCACCGGCATCCAGTGCGAGCCCTGGTGCACCATCTGGAAATAGGCGTGCTGGCCGTTGGTGCCGGTGGTGCCCCACACCACGGGCGCGGTGCCGCGCTCTGCCACGCTGCCGTCCAGCTGCACCGACTTGCCGTTACTCTCCATTTCCAGCTGCTGCAGGAAGGCCGGCAGCAGCTCCAGCGGCTCGCAATACGGCGCCACGCAGCGGCTGGCGGTGCCGAGGAAGCTGCGGTACCAGACGTCGAGCAGGCCCAGGATCAGCGGCATATTGGCGCGCGGCTCGGTATCGGCGAAGTGCCGGTCCATGGCGCGCGCACCGTCCAGCAACTGGCGAAAGCGCGCAAAGCCCACCGCCAGCGCGATCGACAGGCCCACCGCCGACCACAGCGAGAAGCGCCCGCCCACCCAGTCCCAGAACGGGAACATATTGACGGGGTCGATGCCGAACGCCGCCACCGCATCGCGATTGGTGGAAACGGCCACGAAATGCCGCGCCAGCTTGTCCCGCGGCACGCCCTGGCGCAGGAACCAGTCGCGCGCGGTGTTGGCGTTGACCATGGTTTCCAGCGTGGTGAAGGTCTTCGAGCAGACCACCACCAGCGTGCCGGCCACGTCCAGCCGCGCCAGCACGCGCGCCAGGTCGCTGCCGTCCACGTTGGCGACGAAGTGCATGCGCGGGCCGGCGTCATCGAGATGGGCCAGCGCGCGGCACACCATGCGCGGGCCCAGGTCMGAGCCGCCGATGCCGATATTGACCACGTCGGTGATCACGCGGCCATCCCAGCCGCGCCACTCGCCACCGCGCACGGCCTCGGTGAAGCGTTCCATCTGCGCGAGTACCGCCGCCACCTCGCCGGCCACCGGCACACCCTGGGCCTGGAAGTCGTCTTCGGGTCGCGCGCGCAGCGCCACGTGCAGCGCGGCGCGACGTTCGGTGACGTTGACCGGCTCACCGCGGAACATGGCGTCGCGCCGCTCTGCCACCCCGGCCTCGCTGGCCAGCGCGAACAGCAGGTTCAGGGTGGTGTCGTCGACGCGGTTCTTGGCGTAGTCCAGCGTCAGGCCGGCAGCTTCCACCACGAAGCTGGCGCCGCGCGCCTCGCCCGCGCGGCCTTCGAACCAGTCGCGCAGGCGCGCCTGGCGGATGGTCTGCGCGTGGATCTGCAGGCGGTGCCAGCTGGGCAGGGATTGGGACATCTTCAATGCTCCTCGATGCTTGGGGAAAAACCGCGGCGGGCCATGCAAGGCACGCCGCGCACGACTCACAGTTCCTCGTGCCACACTGCGCCATCGCGCGACAGCAGCGCGCTGGACGAGGCCGGGCCCCAGGTGCCGGCGGTGTACAGCTTGGGCGACGTATTGTTCAGGTGCCAGGCCTGCTGGATGGGCGCGACCCAGCGCCAGGCCTGGGCCTGCTCGTCGCGCCGCACGAACAGCCCCAGGCGACCGCGGATCACGTCGAGCAGCAGGCGCTCGTAGGCGCCCATCTTGCGATCGTTGCGGTTGCCCTGCCAGCGCGGCAGCATGCGCTGCAGGTCCAGCGTGGCGGGTTGCAGCGCCTGCGTGTCGCCCGGCGCCTTGACCATGAAGTCCAGGCGGATGCTCTCCTCGGGCTGCAGGGTGATGACCAGGCGGTTGCCTGGCTCATRGTCGAGCGAACGCGGGAACAGCGAATAGGGCACGTCGCGGAACTGCACGACGATCTCCGCCAGGCGCTCCTGCATGCGCTTGCCCGTGCGCAGGTAGAACGGCACGCCGGCCCAGCGCCAGTTGGCGATCTCGGCCTTGATGGCGACGAAGGTCTCGGTCTGGCTGTCGGACGGGATGGCGGACTCGTTGACGTAGCCGGTCACCGCGTCGCCGCTGGCGGCGCCGCGGCAATACTGGCCGCGCACCACTTTCTCTGCCACCTCGTCGAGCGCGATGGGCTTGAGCGCCTTGAGGATCTTCAGCTTCTCGTCGCGGATGGCATCTTCCGACAGGCTCGAAGGCGGCTCCATGGCCACCATGCACAGCAGTTGCAGCAGGTGGTTCTGCACMATGTCGCGCAGCGCACCGATGCCGTCATAGAAGGCACCGCGCTTGTCCACGCMGATCTCCTCGGCAATGGTGATCTGCACGTCGCGCACCCATTCGCGCCGCCACAGCGGCTCGAACAGCGCATTGGCAAAGCGCATCGCCATCAGGTTCTGCACCGACTCCTTGCCCAGGTAATGGTCGATGCGATAGATCTGGTCCTCGGCGAAATGCCGCGACACCGCGGTATTGATGGCGTCGGACGAGGCCAGGTCGTGGCCCAGCGGCTTCTCCAGCACGATGCGCACGCCAGCGTGGTTCAACCCGGTGCGCGCCAGCTGGTCGCAGATCGGCACGAACAGGTGCGGCCCGGTCGCCAGGTAGAACACCACCACCGGCGCGGCCCGGCTGCGCACCACCTCGGCCAGCGCATCGAAGCCCTCCGGGGCATTGGCGTCCACCTGCAGATAGACGATGCGCTCCACGAAAGGCTGCCACGCTTCAGCCGCCGCGGCGGCGGGCAAGCCGGGACGCACCTTGGCTTCCAGCATCGCCAGGTAGGCATCCAGGCCGAGCGGCTGGCTGCCCAGCGCAAGGATGCGCCCGCGCGGGTGCAGCGATCCCACGCGGTGGGCATCGAACAGCGCCGGCAGCAGCTTGCGCGTGGCGAGATCGCCGGTGCCGCCGAAGAGGACAAAATCAAACTCGGGCACCGGGGCTACGGCTTTGCTTGGCATCATGTCACCAGTTGGTTGATATGGGTTGATATGGGTTGATATGGGTTGATATGCGTCGATGTCGGTTCGGTCGGATATGGCGCCGGCGCCGTTCAGCGCGGGGCCGCCCATCCTTTATAGTCGTTGACGTTGGCCCGCGTGACCAGCGCGGGCGCCAGCAGCACGGTGGCGCTGGCGGGCGCATGGCCATTCATCAGCCCCACGCCGATCTCCACCGCGGTCCGCGCGATGGCCCACGGGTCCTGGCTGGCCGAGGCCTGCACCAAGGTGTCGGCCTTCAGCGCGGCCTCGATGTCCGGCGCGCCGTCCACCGAGGCGATCGCGATGCCGCGCCGGTTCAGCTGGCGCGCGGCCAGGTCGGCGCCCACGGCCTGCGGGTCGTTGATGGTGAACACCGCGTCCACCTTGGGAAAGCGCGTCAGGTATAGCTGCATYACGTTGAGGCCGCCCTCGCGCGAGCCCTTGGCATCCTGGTCATCGGACAGGATGTGGATGCCGGGATGCTTGCCAAGCACCGTCTTGCAGCCCTTGACGCGGTCCAGCACCGCCGACACCGCCGGACCGTTCTGGATGATCAGGTTGCCTTGCCCGTTGAGCCTGTCGGCCAGGAAGCCGCAGGCCAGCGCGCCGGCCTGGATGTTGTCGGTCTGCACGGTGGCGTCGGCGCCGGCGGCAGCCACGTCCACCGCCACCACCACGATCCCGGCACGGCGCGCCTTCTTCACCGCTGGCTCGATGGCGCGGGCGTCGGCCGCGTTGATCAGGATCAGGTCCACCTTGGAGACGATGAAGCTGTCGATATGCGAGAACTGCTTGTTGAGGTCGTAGTCGGCCGACAGCACGGTGACCTTGGCGGCGGGGTTCACCTGCCTGGCGGCGGCCTCGGCGCCGCGCCCGAGCGCGACGAAGTACGGGTTGCCGAGCGAGCCTAGCGTGACGCCCACTTTCTTCAGTTGTCGTGCGGGCCCGGGTGCGACGACGGTGGCGGTAGCCGCCGATGCGTCCTGCGCGCCGGCGTCGCCGGGCTGGCACAGTGCCGCCAGGGACGCCAGGGCGGTCAGCGCCAGCGCCGTGAAAGATGATCTGGACATGTCGAGTCTCCTGTCGCCGTGGTTGCGCATGCCGCTCACGTGCGCGCCGAATCCTTGCGGCGGTAGCGGTCCAGCGCCACCGCGCCGATGATCACCAGGCCCTTGATGATGTATTGCCAGATGTCAGACACGCCCAGCAGCACCAGCCCGTTGGACAGCACCGCGATGATCAGCGCGCCAATCAGCGTGCCGGCGATGGAGCCCGTGCCGCCGACGAAGCTGGTGCCGCCCAGGATCACCGCGGCAATCGCATCCAGCTCGTAGGACTGGCCCAGCTGCAGCCCGTTGGCCGCGTACAGCCGCGAGGCCGACATCACGCCGCCCAGGCCGGACAGCAGACCCGATACGGCATACACGAACAGCAGCACCACCCACACCTTGATGCCCGACAGCCGCGCCGCCTCGGCATTGCCGCCCACCGCGTAGATCTGCAGGCCGAGCACGGTCCGGCGCAGCACGAACCACGACACCGCCACCACGGCGGCTGCGATCACCACCAGCCAGGGCACGCCCAGCACCTCGCCGTTGCCGATAAAGGCAAAGCCGATGTCAGGGTTGTAGATCGTGCCGTCCTGGCCCACCAGCCGGGCCAGGCCGCGCACCGCCGTCAGCGTGCCCAGCGTGACGATGAACGGCGGCAGCTTCATGAAGGCCACCAGCACGCCGTTGACGAGACCGAACAGCAACCCGCAGGCCAGCGCCGCCGGCACGCCCAGCGCGCCGAGCTGCGGCACCAGCGATACCAGCATGGCCACCACCGCCGAGATGGAAAGGATGGAGCCCACCGACAGGTCGATGCCGCCGGTCAGGATCACGAAGGTCATGCCCGCGGCCAGCACCATGTTGATGGACGCCTGCTGGGCCACGATGGACAGGTTCTGCAGGCTGGCGAAGTTGTCCGCCAGCAGCGAGAAGCCCAGGCACAGCAGCACCAGCACGGGCAGCATGCCGAGCGCGCGCAGGCGCTCCTGCGTGGTGGCGCGACCGTGCGCGGCGCGCTGGCCGGCTTGCGTGGTGGCCAGGACCGGCGCGGCGTTGGCCGAGCGGGCGGGATGGCGGATCKATTCATGCATGGCTGTCTCCTGCGCCGGCCGCCGCGTAAGCGCGGGCCGGCGTCGTTGTCACTGTGTGTCGCTGCGTATCTCTGTGCCGAACCGTGCCGGACTGTGCCGGACCATGCGGATCGGGGGCGGCTGGCGTGCCGCGCTCAATGCAATGGATGGCCGCCGGCCTGGGCGAACGTGCCGCCCGTGCCGCCCGGGCCGCCGTCGCGCGGGAACATCGCTTGTTCCGCCTCCTGCGCGGCCCCGGTGGCCAGGCTGATGATGCGTTCCTGCGTCTCGGCCGCGCTGGCACCGGGCAGCACTTCGCCGGCCAGCGCGCCCTCGCGCATCACCAGCACCMGGTCGCACAGGCCGACCACTTCGGGCAGCTCGCTGGAGATCAGCAGGATGGCCACGCCGCTCTCGGCCAGCGCGTTGATCAGGCGGTAGATCTCCGACTTGGCCCCGATGTCCACGCCGCGCGTGGGCTMGTCGAGGATCAGCACGCGCGGCATCATCTCCAGCAGCCGCGACAGCATCACCTTCTGCTGGTTGCCGCCCGACAGCGCGCCCACGTTGACCTGCGCGTGCGCCACGCGGATGCCCAGCATGTCGATGGCGGCGCTGGTGCGGCGGCGCGCGGCAGGCCGGTTCAGCCGGCCCAGGCCGAGCGCGTCGCGCGTGGCCACCATCAGGTTGATGTTCTCGTGCACGCTCTGGTCCAGKAACAGGCCCTGCAGCTTGCGGTCTTCGGTCAGGCTTGCGGTCTTCGGTCAGG
>NZ_JBFTLQ010000138.1:0-13071 GCF_056396525.1 Cupriavidus sp. 05T41 | reverse complement strand
GCGCTCTGCACGGTCGGCCGCACCGGCAACGACCTGCACTACCGCGGCTACGACATCCTCGACATCGCCGAGACCTGCGAATTCGAGGAGATCGCCCACCTGCTGGTGCACGGCAAGCTCCCCACCCGCGCCGAACTCAAGGCCTACAAGGCCAAGCTCAAGGCCCTGCGCGGCCTGCCCGCCAACGTCAAGGCCGCGCTCGAATGGGTGCCCGCCAGCGCCCACCCGATGGACGTGATGCGCACCGGCGTGTCCGTGCTCGGCACCGTGCTGCCCGAGAAGGAAGACCACAACACCCCGGGCGCGCGCGACATCGCCGACCGCCTGATGGCCAGCTTCGGCTCGATGCTGCTGTACTGGTACCACTACAGCCATAACGGCCGCCGCATCGAGGTCGAGACCGACGACGACTCCATCGGCGCGCACTTCCTGCACCTGCTGCACGGCGAGAAGCCCTCGGCGCTGTGGGAACGCGCCATGCAGACCTCGCTGAACCTGTACGCCGAGCACGAGTTCAACGCCTCCACCTTCACCGCMCGCGTGATCGCCGGCACCGGCTCGGACATGTACTCGTCGATCGCCGGCGCCATCGGCGCGCTGCGCGGCCCCAAGCACGGCGGCGCCAACGAAGTGGCGTTCGAGATCCAGAAGCGCTACGACAGCCCCGCCGAAGCCGAGGCCGACATCAAGCGCCGCGTGGAAAACAAGGAAGTGGTGATCGGTTTCGGCCACCCGGTGTACACGGTTTCCGACCCGCGCAACCAGGTGATCAAGGAAGTGGCGCGCAAGCTATCCAGCGACGCCGGCTCGATGAAGATGTTCGACATTGCCKATCGCATTGAAGCCACCATGCAGGATGGCAAGAAGATGTTCGCCAACCTGGACTGGTTCAGCGCGGTGAGCTACCACATGATGGGCGTGCCCACCGCCATGTTCACCCCGCTGTTCGTGATCTCGCGCACCTCGGGCTGGGCCGCGCACATCATCGAGCAGCGCATCGACAACAAGATCATCCGCCCGAGCGCGAACTACACCGGGCCGGAGAACCTGAAGTTMGTGCCGATCGGCAAGCGCAAATGAGCAGATGAGCAAATGAGCAAGGGGCGCCGGGCGCCGCGGCCTGCAGTGCGCCGCAAGCCGCGTAGCGCGGCTGCCCGGGCCGAATTGTGTAACCAATGGCCGGGGTGCTTCGCCCCGACTTTCAAATCGTAGAGAATAGCGGCGGATATGTGACTGCCGGGCTTCCCGCCAGGCACCCGCCTTTTACCCCACACCAGAAGGAACCCACAGAATGAAGCATCTCGTCCTCGCCGCCTGCATCGGCGCATTTTCGCTGACCTCCGCCGGTGTTGCGATGGCCCAGGAACCGGCCACGAAGGCCGCTCCCGCCAAGAAGGCCCCGGCCAAGCACAGCACCAAGAAGACTGCCGCCGCACCGGAAGCCGCGGCCGCCCCGAATGGCGAAAAGTGGCAGTGCGAGCTGGGCCACGCCATCTATATCAGCGGCAACATGCTGCGCGACGAAGTCATCGTCCTGAACTGGGAAGGCCGCGAATACCGCCTGCCGCGCCTGTCCACCGTGACCGGCGCCGACCGTTACTACGACGCCCGCTCCGGCATGGACCTGGTCGTGATCCCGAGCAAGGCCATGCTGTTCAACAAGAACGCCGGCCAGCGCCTGGCCGACGAATGCCAGACCGCCGACATGCAGTCCGGCGGCTCGGCTCCGACCCAGGCAGGCGCGCTGCGCGCACCGGTCGCCACGCCGCTGCTGGTCGCCCCCGCGGCACCCGCAGCCGCCGCCGGCCAGGCCCCGGCGAAGCAATAAGCAGCCAGCCACGTAGCAAGCAGGCTCCGCAAGCATCACAAAGCAATAAAAAAGGCACCAGGAAGCACAAATACCGAGGGGGACCTCATGTCTGCACACATTCCGAACGTCCGGCCCGAACCTGACCAGGTACTGGTCGATATCGTCGAGTACGTGACCAGACACCCGATCAGGAGCGCGCTGGCCTATGACACGGMCCGCAACTGCCTGATCGACACCCTTGGCTGCGGCCTGGAAGCCTTGTCCTACCCCGCCTGCACCAAGCTGATGGGCCCCATCGTGCCCGGCACGGTGGTCCCCAACGGCGCCAAGATTCCCGGCACCCAATTCCAGCTCGACCCGGTCCAGGCCGCCTTCAATATCGGCGCCATGATCCGCTGGCTCGACTTCAACGACACCTGGCTTGCCGCCGAATGGGGCCACCCGTCGGACAACCTCGGCGGCATCCTCGCCACCGCCGACTGGCTCTCGCGCACCAGCGTGGCCGCCGGGCGCAAGCCGCTGACCATGAAAGACGTGCTCACCGGCATGATCAAGGCCCACGAGATCCAGGGCTGCATCGCGCTGGAAAACTCCTTCAACAAGGTCGGCCTGGACCACGTGGTGCTGGTCAAGGTGGCGTCCACCGCCGTGGTCGCCCAGATGCTCGGCCTCACGCGCGACGAGATCATCAACGCGGTGTCGCTGGCGTGGGTCGACGGACAGTCGCTGCGCACCTACCGCCACGCTCCCAACACCGGCAGCCGCAAGAGCTGGGCCGCCGGCGATGCCACCAGCCGCGCCGTGCGCCTGGCGCTGATCGCCAGGACCGGCGAGATGGGCTATCCCTCGGTGCTGTCGGCCAAGGGCTGGGGCTTCTACGACGTGCTGTTCAAGGGCCAGCCCTTGCGCTTCCAGCGCCCCTACGGCTCGTACGTGATGGAGAACGTACTGTTCAAGATCTCCTTCCCGGCCGAATTCCACTCGCAGACCGCGGTGGAGGCCGCGATGACCCTGCACGGCCAGCTTGCCGCCACAGGCCGCAYCGCGGCGGACATCGGGCGCGTCACCATCCGCACGCACGAGGCCTGCATCCGCATCATCGACAAGCAGGGCCCGCTGGCGAACCCCGCCGACCGGGATCACTGCATCCAGTACATGGTCGCCGTGCCGCTGCTGTTCGGCCGGCTGACCGCCGAAGACTACGAAGACAAGGTCGCGGCCGACCCGCGCATCGACGCGCTGCGCGACAAGATCGCCTGCGTGGAAGACACCGCCTTCACCGCGGACTACCATGATCCCGGGAAGCGCTCGATCGCCAATGCCCTGACCGTGGAACTGAACGACGGCACGGTTTTGCCAGAAGTGGTGGTGGAATATCCGATCGGCCACAGGCGTCGCCGCGAAGACGGCATCCCCCTGCTGGTGGAGAAATTCAAGACCAACCTGGCGCGCCGCTTCCCGCCCAGGCAGCAGGAGGCCATCCTGGCCGTGTCGCTCGACCAGGCACGCCTGGAGGCGATGCCGGTCCACGAGTATGTGGATCTGTACGTGATCTGAGCAAAGCGGCCGCGCAACGCGCGCTGGCTTGCCCTACAATCGACGCGGTGCATGCAGTGGCAAGGCCTCGTCGGCGCAAGGCCGCACGCAGCAGCCGGAAGCAAGGCCAGGAAGCAGGAACCCAGAAGCAAAAAAAAGCAGCAAGGCAGAAGCAGCAGCAAGCATGAACACGGCGCCTCGCCGGCGCCCGCGCCGCACTGCGGGCTGGTTCCAGCGCCCGCAGTGCGGCCCGAGCAGCAAGACCGGTTTACGAGTCCAAGCTAGTCCGCACCATCTTTCGAATGGAGTAAGGCAATGCCCCACAATCTCAATAAGACTCTGAAAGAATTCAAGATCAGCCCCGGCGTCAAGGGMCAGTACTATTCCCTGCCGAAACTGGGCAAGGCACTGGGCGTGGCGGTCGAGCGCCTGCCGGTATCGATTCGCGTCGTGCTCGAATCGGTGCTGCGCAACTGCGACGGCAAGAAGGTCACCGAAGAACACGTGCGCCAACTGGCCAACTGGCAGCCGGTTGCCGAGCGCGTGGACGAAATCCCCTTCGTGGTAGCCCGCGTGGTGCTGCAGGACTTCACCGGCGTGCCGTTGCTGGCCGACCTGGCCGCCATGCGCAACGTGGCCGAGAAGATGGGCAAGAACCCCAAGAAGATCGAGCCGCTGGTCCCGGTGGACCTGGTGGTCGACCACTCGGTGCAGATCGACCATTTCCGCGAGAAGAAGGCGCTGGACCTCAATATGCAGCTGGAATTCCAGCGCAATAACGAGCGCTACCAGTTCATGAAGTGGGGCATGCAGGCCTTCGACACCTTCGGCGTGGTGCAGCCGGGCTTCGGCATCGTGCACCAGGTSAACCTGGAGTACCTSGCGCGCGGCGTGCACAAGAAGGACGGTGTGTACTACCCCGACACCCTGGTCGGCACCGACAGCCACACCACCATGATCAACGGCATCGGCGTGGTGGGCTGGGGCGTGGGCGGCATCGAGGCGGAAGCCGGCATGCTGGGCCAGCCGGTCTACTTCCTGACGCCGGACGTGGTCGGCGTGGAACTGAAGGGCCGCCTGCGCGAAGGCGTCACCGCTACCGACCTGGTGCTGACCATCACCGAAATGCTGCGCCGCGAAAAAGTGGTCGGCAAGTTCGTCGAGTTCTTCGGCGAAGGCACGGCGAGCCTGGCGCTGCCGGACCGCGCCACCATCGGCAACATGGCGCCCGAGTACGGCGCCACCATGGGCTTCTTCCCGGTCGACGAAAAGACCATCGACTACTTCAAGGGCACCGGCCGCACGGAAGAGKAGATCGCCGCCTTCGAAGGCTATTTCCGCGCCCAGAACATGTTCGGCGTGCCCAAGGCCGGCGAAATCGACTTCACCAAGGTCGTCACGCTCGATCTCGGCACCGTGGCTCCCTCGCTGGCCGGCCCCAAGCGCCCGCAGGACCGCATCGAGATCGGCAACGTCAAGACCACCTTTGCCTCGCTGTTCGCCAAGCCGACCGCCGAGAATGGCTTCAACAAGGACATCGCCGAGCTGGACAAGACCTACACCACGGCCGACGGCGTGAACGTGAAGAACGGCGACGTGCTGATCGCCGCCATCACCTCCTGCACCAACACCTCCAACCCGAGCGTGCTGCTGGCCGCCGGCCTGCTGGCCAAGAAGGCGGTGGAAGCCGGCCTGAAGGTGGCGCCGCACATCAAGACCTCGCTCGCTCCCGGCAGCCGCGTGGTGACGGAATACCTGCAGGCCACCGGCCTGCTGCCCTACCTGGAAAAGCTGGGCTTCGGCGTGACCGCCTACGGCTGCACCACCTGCATCGGCAAYGCSGGCGAYCTCACGCCGGAGCTCAATGAGGCCATCACCAAGAACGACCTGGTGGCCGCCGCGGTGCTGTCCGGCAACCGCAACTTCGAGGCGCGCATCCACCCGAACATCCGCGCCAACTTCCTGGCCTMGCMGCCGCTGGTGGTGGCCTACGCCATCGCCGGCAACGTCACGCGCGACCTGATGACCGAGCCGGTGGGCGTCGGCAAGGGCGACCGCGATATCTACCTGGGCGACATCTGGCCGACCTCGGAGGAAATCCACGCCCTGCTGAAGTTCGCCATGGACGCGGACGTCTTCCGGACCAACTACGAGCAGGTCAAGAAGCCGAGCAAGCTGTGGGCCAAGGTCAAGGGCACCAAGGGCCAGGTCTACGACTGGCCCGCGTCAACCTATATCGCCGAGCCGCCCTTCTTCCAGGACTTCGGCATGGAGCCGGCCGCGACCCAGTCCAGCGTGCGCAATGCGCGCGCGCTCGGCGTCTTCGGCGATTCCGTGACCACCGACCACATCTCGCCGGCCGGCTCGATCAAGGAAACCTCGCCCGCGGGCAAGTACCTGCAGGCCAACGGCGTGCTSAAGGCGGACTTCAACAGCTACGGCTCGCGCCGCGGCAACCATGARGTCATGATGCGCGGCACCTTCGCCAACGTGCGCATCAAGAACCTGATGCTGCCGGTCAAGCCCGACGGCTCGCGCGTGGAAGGCGGCGTCACGCTGCACCAGCCCTCCGGCGAAGAAATGTCGATCTACGACGCCGCCATGAAGTACATCGCCGAAGGCACGCCCACCGTGGTGTTCGGCGGCGAGGAGTACGGCACCGGCTCGTCGCGCGACTGGGCGGCCAAGGGCACCCAACTGCTCGGCGTGAAGGCCGTGATCACGCGCAGCTTCGAGCGCATCCACCGCTCCAACCTGGTCGGCATGGGCGTGYTGCCGCTGCAGTTCAAGGGCAGCGACAGCGTGCAGTCGCTCGGCATCATCGGTAACGAGACCTTCGACATCGAAGGCATTGAGGGCGACCTCAAGCCGCAGCAGGACGTCACGCTGGTGATCAAGCGCTCCAATGGCGACGTGCAGCGCGTCCCGGTGTTGCTGCGCATCGACACGCCGATCGAAGTCGACTACTACAACCACGGCGGCATCCTGCCGTTCGTGCTGCGCCAGCTGCTGGCTGCCTGAGCGACAGCCCCCTTGCGGGGGCTGTCGCCCGGACATCGACGCCGCTGGCCGCGCGCCTCTACGGAGGCCGCGGCCAGCGGCGTTTTTTCTTTTGGGCTGCCGGCGCCGGGGTGGCATGAAAGCGCAGCGCGCGCCGCCCGGATGGCTCCGTAGCGCGCCGGCCCCTGTAAGTTCCATGCAAGCCTGCCCTGCCACACTGCCCGGCAACAAGAAGAAAGCAGCGCGCGGCGGCCATGCCGGCCGGCTTTGCAGCGGTTGCTTCAAACGCGCAATCCTATTGGACTATTGGAGACAACATGGTCAAGATCTTTATCGCCTTCATCGTCATCGCCGGCGCAGCCCTCTACCTGCTCACCAAGGGCGGTGGCGACATCTCCATCGGCGGCGAGCAGCACGGCGTGGAAAGCCACGCGCCGGAGACATCGCCGGCCCCCGCGCAAAAATAAGTGCGGCTGCGCGGCCATGCAGGCCCGCTGTGACGCCATGCAGCACTGCCTTTGCTGCACCGGACGCCATGTTTTGTCAACGCAGCGAGTAGAATACCGTTTTACCGAAAAACGGATGATCTCGACTTATGGCAGGTTTTCGCCCCAAGGCTACCCAACGTCTTTCGCCTGACGCCGAGCGTCTGGTGGCCGATGCGCTCGCGCTCGATGCCTCGGGCAGCCGCATGGAGGATGGATAYTGGGAGCGGCGGCTCTCGCTGCGCCTGGGCCGGCTGCTGAAGAACGGCAGCCAGTCCGCGCTCGACGCGGCGCTCGAACACCTGTTCAAGCACAACGCCGACGCCTCCGACGTGCTAGCCGAGCAAGCCGAGACCCTGGCCGAGTCCGCCACTGTCGAAATCGACGGTGTCAGCTACGACGCCCTKCTGATCGCCGCGCCGATCCTCGCCCACACGCGCTACGCCATTCCCTCGGGCGCCCTGAAGCCCGAGCTGGCGCAGACGCTGTCGGTGCACATGCAGGCGCATGTGCTGGCTGCGGACACGCGCATGGCGCTGTCGCCCTATCTCTACAGCATCGACCAGCTGCCGCGCACGCACTGCGACACCTTCGCGCTGACCTACAAGCTGGTATCGGCGKCGATGTCGGGCACCACGCCCAAGGTCGACCTGCGCGACCTGCCGGAGACCGCGCCCATCCTGGCCGACCCGCGCTACCTGCTGGCCGTGGTGGTGGCGCCGCACGAGCAGGCCCTGTTCCGCTGGCAGGAAGATGTGAAGGAGCATCACGCCGAGCGCTMGGTGTGCCTGGAGCAATGGCGGACCCAGGTCCAGCCCTCGATCGCGCTGCTGCTGCCGGGCTGCGAGTTCGAACTGCTGCTGCCCGACGCCTTCTTCCTCTCCTGCCGCGAATCAGACAAGAGCATCCGCCCGCTCACGGTGCGTGCCGCCGTCAACTACCTGTGCGGCACGCTCGACGTGCCGGCCGGGCAGATGGCCGCGGTGGTGGCCGCCTTCGGCGAGGAGGAAGTCGAGGAATACCGCGTGGGCTTCACCATGCGCGGCGAGAAGGATGTGATCTACGGCATCGTCTGGCCGGTGTATGGCCGCGAGTCCGGCGAGATCGACGCCACCGAAAAGGACAACCCGCTCGAGCAGATCTGCGAAGAGCTGCGCAATGCCGGCGTGGAAGACATCTTCCGCCACGCCGCGCTGTTCGATCCCGAATACTGCGAAGATTGCGGCACGCCGCTCTACGCCGACCGTTCTGGCGAGATCGTCCACGCCGAACTGCCGGAAGACGCGCCGACGCAGCAGCCGCTCTTCCACTGAGCCCGCGCCCTGCGCCTTGCCGACGGCCCGCCTTGCGCGGGCCGTTTTCATTCCCGGGCGCCGCCTTGCGCGCGAACCCGTTCAGGCCGCCTGCGGCGGGCTCACGCAGCGCCACAAGGCATGCCCGGAGGCCGCGTACTTGCGCTCGAACGGCGTGATGGCCTCCACCGGCTGCCACGCCTCGGTCATCGCCGGCCGCCCGACCAGAGCCAGCGCCTGGGCGAACTCGTCGATATAGACCTGCCAGTTGCTGCGGCACTCCAGATAGTCCCCGCAGGCGGCCAGCGCCGGGAACACCGCGTGGCCCTGCCAACGCCGCCCCAGGTGACCGATCTTGGGCCACGGGTTCGGATACAGGACGTAGTGGCGCGCCACCGCGATACCCTCGGCCTGCAGCAGGCGCCAGACATCGACCAGGTCGGCGCGCGCCCAGGTGAAGTTGGCCGGCAGCGGGCCACCCCACCAGTCCTTGCCGCCGGTCAGCCGCTTTTCCGACTGGTCCACGCCGATCACGAAGTGGCCGGGGAAGGCCGTGGCCAGTTGCAGCGTGCTCTCGCCCACGCCGCAGCCGGCATCGAGGATCAGCGGCGGCGCCCCGGCTTGCTGCCATTGCTGCAGCGCGAGATCCAGCGCGCGCCGGCTGGGCTCGCCGATCGGCTTGCGGAACGGCTCGGCCAGGTGGCGCGCCACGCGGGCCGCGAGATGGTCATGGACATCGGCCTGCGCCGAGGTGATGGTGCGAGAGTTGGCAAACATGGGCGCGATTCTACCGGCTGCGCGCCCGGGCCGGCGAGCCAGGCMGCGCACCGCCGGTGGACGTGCGCGGTGCGGGCGGCGAACATAAGGTTATGACGCAGCTATCGCACATGGATGTCGTTTTGACGGCACAATGCGGGCAGCCGGGTAGACACGGGCGCCGGCAAGCGCGCCCCGTCACCCCCTTCTGAGAACCCGCCGAMGCCTTCCCGCGCGAAAGCGACCGGCCCGTACTGGGAGCGCATCTCGATGACCGCCAACCGCCGCACACGCCATTTGACCAGCCGCCTTGCCGGCCGCCTGGAGCCCCTGATGCCACGCCGCGCCCTGCTTCGGGCCGGCGCGACGCTGGTGCTCGGCGGCGCCGCGCTGCTGATGCTGCCCGCCGGCGCGGCACACGCCGAGGACCTGCGCATCGGCCTGTCCGCCGACGTCACCTCGATGGACCCGCAGTGGAACAACGCCGGCCCCAACAACGCCATCGCGCTGCATATCTTCGAATCCCTGGTGTTCATGGACAAGAACGCCCGTTACATCCCGGGCCTGGCGCTGTCGTGGAAGCCGGTCAATGCCATCACCTGGGAGATCAAGCTGCGCCCCAACGTCAAATGGCACGACGGCTCGCCGTTCACCAGCGAAGACGTCAAGGCCTCGCTCGAGCGCCCMGAGAAGCTGGTCAGCAGCCCCGGCTCCTTCACCAGCTACACCAAGCCGATCGCGCGCATCGACACGCCCGACCCGCTCACCGTACGCCTGACCATGAGCGTGCCGAACTACGCCAACCTGGCCAACGACCTCAACAGCGTGCCGATCATGCCCAAGAAGGTGGCGGCCACGCTGAGCCAGGCCGACTTCGACTCGGGCAAGGCGATGATCGGCACCGGGCCGTTCAAGTTCGTGCGCTTCGCGCGCGGGCAGGAAATCGTAATGGCGAAGAACCCCGACTACTGGGGGCCCAAGGCCGAATGGGACCATGCCATCTTCCGCATCATCACCGACAACGGCGCGCGCAGCGCGGCGCTGCTGTCCGGCGACGTCGACGTGATCGAAAGCGTGCCGTCGGCCGACGTGGCCAAGCTCAGGCAAAACCCGAAATTCCGCATCGAGCAGCAGGTCTCCTGGCGCACCATCTTCTGGCAGATGGACCAGTCGCGCGACAACYCGCCGTTCGTCACCGACAAGGCCGGCAAGCCGCTCGGYAAGAACCCGTTCAAGGATGCGCGCGTGCGCGCGGCCATCAGCCACGCGCTCAACCGCGACGCCATCGTCAGCCGCATCATGGAAGGCCTGGCGGTGCCGGCCTCGTCGATCGTCTCGCCGCAGATCTTCGGCCATCCGGGCACCAAGCCCGATGCCTACGACCCCGAAGCCGCCAAGAAGCTGCTGGCCGCCGCCGGCTATCCAGACGGCTTCGGGCTGACGCTGCACGCCACCAACAACCGCTACCTGAACGACGCGGCCGTGGCGCAGGCCACCGCCAGCATGCTCACGCGCATCGGCATCCAGACCAAGGTGGAGACGCTGCCCGTGGCCGCCTACTTCACGCGCGCGCGCCAGGGCGACTTCGCCTTCGAGATGCTGGGCTGGGKCTCKGCGGCGGCCGACGTGGCGCTGCGCTCCATCACCGGCACGCCCAATCCCAAGACCGGCTACGGCACCTGGAACTGGGGCAAGTACAGCAATACGCAGCTCGACCAGCTGATCGAGAAGTCGCTCACCACCGTGAGCAGCGACAAGGCCCGCGAGGAAAACGCCCGCACGGCGGCGAAGTTCGCGCTGGCCGACCACGCCATCATCCCGTCGCACAGCCAGCTGGCGATGTGGGCGATGCGCAAGGACCTGAAGTACGAGGCGCGCACCGACGAGTGGTCGCTGGCGCAGTTCTTCCACAAGCAGTAAGCCCGCACCCGGCACCGGGCGGGCTGAGGGAGACTAGATCTGCAGCCCGTCCTCCTGCCGCGCATTGGCCGCGCGCAGGCCCTTGACCCAGGCGCGCGCGGGCAGCCCGGTGCCCTCCTCCACAACCTTGGCGCGCAGTTCCAGCACTTCCCACGACACGTCGATCGCCGGGCCGTTGAAGGCCAGCGCGATCACATTGCCGTCGTGCACTTCGGGGAACACCAGCACGCGGTCCTCGAAGGCCTCGCAGATGCGCACGATGTTCTTCGGGAAGCTGTCGTGGTCGCCGAACAGGTTGATGGTCATCACCCCCGGCGACTTCAGCACGCGGCGGCAGGCCTTGTAGAAGGCCGTGGTGTCCAGCACCGGGCCGCGCGCGGTGGCGTCGTACAGGTCCACCTGCAGCACGTCGAGCGCACCGGCATGGGTGCCGTCCATCACATAGTCCCAGGCATCCTGCTCGCGCACGGTCAGGCGCGCGTCGTCCTCGCGCAGGCCGAACATGCTGCGGCCGGCCACGATCACGGCGGGGTTCAGCTCCACGGCGGTAACCCGCGCCTTGCTGAACTGGCGGTGGCAGAACTTGGTCAGCGCCGCTGCCCCGAGGCCGAGCTGGGTGACATGGAAATCGGGCGCCGAGGGCGACAGGAACAGCAGCCACGCCATCATCTGCTGCGCGTACTCCAGCTCGATGGCATCCGGCTTGCGCAGGCGCATCGCGCCCTGCACCCACTCGGTGCCGAAGTGCAGGTAGCGCACGCCGTCCATCTCGGAGAAGGTCACCGGCGCGAAGCGCGGCGTCATGCGCTTTTCTTCGCGGGGTTCGGCGCGCTTCTTGCCGGCGCGCTGATCGGCGCGCTCATCGGCGCGCTGCGCGCCGTCGCGGCTGCGCTCGCCGCGCGCGGGTCGGCGCGAGGCCACGGCTTCAATGGATTTGCGTTTCAGGAGAGTCATGGCGATAAGAGGAGTGCGGGGGTACGAACACGCGCGCCGCCCGCCGGGGGCAGCACGCGGAGCAATGGAAACAGTGAAGCGGCCGGCCTCAGGACCTGCCGAGCGCGCCTTGCGCGCGCTGCAGCCATTCCCGGTTGTGCTCGCGCGCATGGCGCGGCCAGTGCTTGCCGTCGTGCACGATCTCGGCATACAGGGCCTGGGCGCGCTCCCGGTCGGCGGCATCCTGGCGCCCGGCCAGCCAGTCCGCGAACAGGCAGCGCGCGGCCGCGTCGCTGGCGCAGGTCAGCGCCTGCTCGAACGCGGCGCGCGTGCCAGGCGCATCGGTGGCGGCCAGGGCGCGCGCGTACAGCAAGGCAGGATCGGCCTGCTGGCGCGCCTGCGGCTGGCCTTCGAACAGGCGCGCGAGCGTGGCTGCGGCGCCAGCGTGCCCGCCGGTGGCGAACTGTGCGCGCGCCAGCCCCAGCAGCAGCGCGGGATCGCTGGCGAAGGGCCCGCTGGCGGCGGCCTCGTAGTGCTGCAGCGCCTMCTTGGGCTCATCGGCCTCCAGCAGCGCCGCGCCGAGGCGCATGCGGTGGTCGACGGTCGGCGCGCGGTCGAACGCGGCGCGCGCCTCGCGCACGGCGCGATTGGGATCCACCAGTTGCCCGATGGCGCGCGTGGCGGCGCGCGCACCGCGCGTCTGGCGCAGCGACGGCAGGTAGATGGCGAAGAAATACACCACGCTGCCCAGCCCGGGGAAAGCGAACAGGATCAGCAGCCAGTACATGTTCTGCTGGGTGCGCACCGCGTGGACGGCAAAATACAGCGCCACGATGACGTGAAAACCAATTCCGAGATAAGGCATCGTCCTTCTGTCCTGTCTGGCATGCTCCGGCGGACGCGCCGCCGGGGCTCATAGGCAGGATTGTGACAGATGCGCGCGGCGCGGTTCGACTTGCACCGGCAAGGCGCAGGCGGCCGAAGTTGCCGTTGCCGTCGACGCTAGAGCAGCCCGAGGGTGAACGCCTTCAGCGTTGCCGCCGCGCGCGTCGAGCATTCGAGCTTGCGGAAGATGCTCTCCACGTGGGTGCGCACCGTGCTGGGGCTGATCGACAGTGTGCGCGCGACTTCCTTGTTGCTCTCGCCCTGGCTGATGCGCCGCAGCACATCGGTCTCGCGCTCGGACAGCACGAGCGCCGTGCGGGGCGCGGCGCTMGCCTGCCTGCMGGMGGCCGCGGCCAGCGTGGCCTCGACCACATCCGMATCGAAGCGGCCACGCGCGGCTTCCTCGCGCAGCAAGGCCGCCGCCGCGTCCTGCGGCAGCGCGTCGCGCCACGGG
>NZ_JBFTLQ010000137.1:0-13434 GCF_056396525.1 Cupriavidus sp. 05T41 | reverse complement strand
GATGGGCCCCAGCGCCACGGTGCCCGGCCTGTACTACGCCTTCGGCTTCAATGGCGAGGGCTTTGCGATCAGCCCCGGCGTGGGCGAAACCATGGCGGAGCTGATCGCCACGGGCCGTACCTCGATTCCGCTGGAGCCTTATGCCATCGAGCGCTTTGCGCGTGCGCAGGTGCTGCTGGAAACGAACTGATCCAGTAATCGCAACACAGCCTGACAAAGCCTGCGTGCCGCCGGTTTGCCCCCTCTCCCGCTTGCGACTCGCACGCGAGAGAGGGGCGTATGCGTCGCCTCGTGGCTCTATTCAGATGCGCGAGCGTGCAATGATCGTCCCCRCTCGCGTGCCGCTCACTGCAGAATCACATAGACCTTTCGCAGGGGTTCCAGGATCTMCCAGATGCCGGTCGTGTTCGCCGGGAAGAACAGCGTATCGCCGGTCTTGATCCGGATAGGCGTCCCACCCGTCGGCGTAAACAGGCATTCACCGGCAAGGATGTGCATGACTTCTGCTTCCGGAACTTGCCGTTCGTAGGCGCCGACTGTGCATTCCCAAAGGCCGGCCCGGTTCTGTCCGGCGCTCTCGATGTCAAACTTGAAGCTGCTGGTGCGGCACGGTGGTTGGCTTAACGGTCTGCCGACAGGACCGTCGTCGGTGAGGTCACTGCAAGACGCGGAATGCGGAATGATGGCAATGGGCATGGAGATCAGGGAGTGAGATGGATACGAGACGGCGGACGAGCAAGGGCGGTGCGACACAGCGACACCGCCTCCGGGTAGGACTGCGTTACTTATCGTCCTCGACCGCATCGGCCAGTTGCGCCAGGGAGTGGAAGTGGTAGTCCGGCTTGGTCAGCTCGGGCACTTCCATGGTGCCGCCAGATCCTGGCTGTGCATGACGGCGCTCGATCCAGCAGGTCTTCAGCCCAAGCTTCTTCGCAATGCCGATGTCGTGATATTGGCTCTGCGCCACATGAAGATTGTCTGCCTGCTTGTAACCCCATTTGCCGTCATAGCGGCCACGCGCATAGGCGAAGTACTGAGGATCGGGCTTTTCCGTCAGGGCATCGTCACAGGTGACCGTGTCGTCGAACGGGAAGTCCAGCGTCTTCTCGAAGTGAGTCAGTGCCCAGCGCTGGGCGTTGGTCATCGCCACCAGCTTGAAATGTTTGCGCAAACGCTTCAGCGCCTCGACCGAATCCGGGAACGCCTTCCAGTTGACCACGGAGTCCCGCAGGCCACAGGCGAGTGCGTCGGAGTCGGGGAGGCCAAGGCTCTGCGCCATCAGGTGCCAGCAACGTTCCAGGTCATCGGGATACCACATCGTCTTGTCAGCGGCGCGGGTACGGCGATAGGCGGCCAGGAAATCCTCATCGCTGATGGGGCTGCCGGGCACGGCGCGACGGAAGTAGTCGAGCATCCCGCCCTCGAAGTCAATCAGCGTGCCAACCACATCGAACGTAAGTACCTTGAAGTCTTTGAGTGCCATGAAATACCTCCGCTAGTAAAGAAGAGAAAGAAAACTGCCGACTGGTCGCGTATGGAGGCGACCGCGGTGCCAGACATCGAAACAAAGCTTGATCGGGCCACTTCCGGTTCAGTGGGCTCACGACACCAGGTCCTTGAGCTTGAAGTACAGGCCGACGGCGGGAAGGAACCACGGCGGTCCCAGATGGCCCGGGATGGCAGGCCAGTCGCGCATGCGCCAGGGGTTGGCCAGGATATCCCCCGCCATCACGCGGGCCATGCGCTGCCCCATCAGCACGGCCATCTGCGTGCCATGCCCGCTGAATCCCATCGCGTAGTAAGGACCGTCGCGCTCGCCGGCGTGCGGCAGGCGGTCTTGCGTCATGTCGACCAACCCGCCCCAGCAATGCGTGATCGCCACGTCGGCAAGCTGCGGAAAGCCCTCCGGCATGGTGGTGCGCAGGATCGTTGACGTGGCCGCCATTGCGGCCCGACGCCTCCGCTGCAATCGAACCCTGCGCTTCTAGCACCACGACATTCGCACCCTGCCTGGCCAGCGTCTGGGCCGCGGACAAGCCGCAGAATCCCGCGCCGACGATCGCCACATCGACTTTGGCGGGCAGCTCGGATGCCGCGCTCGGGAACGGCGCAAGGCCATGGTGCCAATAGGGGTCGGAAGAGCAAGGCGCGCCCGCGTGGGCAGGGTCCACCAGGATGCCCCTGCGGGGGATCAAAACGTTCCGTGATGCGTCCGACGCGGCCGGTCCGGGTGATGCCTGCGCCAGTTCCGACGAGGCCGCGTTGGCGTTCAATGTAATAGGAGCGGCCAGGTAGCCATCGCCTCCMTTGCCGCCGGCAAATTCGACTGCCGATAACCCGATGTGACGCACAGACACGGCCTTGCCCMGATAATCMGTTGTACGATGCACAAAGTGTAGAGAGCCCCTGCCAGCACGACAACATCCCAATTGTTGGGCCGAACATAATMTGAGGTTATGGCAAATTTCCGGCGAAAACTTCCCAGCGCCAATGCCCTGTTCGTCTTCGAGGCCGCCGGGCGCTGCGGCAGCCTGACCAAGGCCGCCGCCGAACTCTATGTCAGCCAGCCGGCCGTCAGCCGGATGCTGGCGCGCATGGAAGACCGCATGGGCGTGCGGCTCTTTAATCGGGTACGTGGGGGCGTCGAGCTGACCGAGAACGGTCGCCTGCTCCATCGCGCCATCACCGAAGGCTTCAACGTCATCCAGGCGTCGATCAGTGAAATCGAAACGCGCGCAACCGGACTGGAGACCGTCACGCTCTCCGTTTCGACGGCCTTTACCACGCACTGGATCATGCCGCGCATGGAAAAGCTGCGGCGGGACTTTCCCGGCGTCGACCTGCGGTTCCAGCTGGTCTCCGGGAAGGTTGGCGGACCTCTGCATGACGTCGACCTGGGGCTGCGATTTTTTTCCCCAGGCGAGGCAGCGCAAAACAGCGTGTTGCTGATGCCGGAAATCATCGTGCCGGTGTGCAGCCCGGCCTATCGGGACGATACCGGCCGCGACAGCGACGTCCTCATCAACCTGACCGACAGCAACCGTGACTGGCCGACGCTGTTTCCCGAGCTCGGTCAGCGCAGCCGGGACTTTTACCACCTGAATTTTTCCGACTATTCGATCGTGGTGCAGACGGCGATGCTCGGCCAGGGCATTGCGCCGGGCTGGCTGAACGTGGTCACCCACTGGATGAGGCTGGGCGCGCTGGTGCCGGCCATCGCGCAGGTTCATGTCGCGAACCGGCAATGCTATCTGGTGCAGCAGGCGCCCACGTCCCCTCGCCCTACCGTAACCAGGCTGCGCGACTGGATCCTCGAAGAGACCTACCAGGATCTGGTGGAGATCGACCGCATGTATCCCGGCCTGCGCCTGTTGAAGCTGGTCGGACGCTAATGATGCCGCCTGCGGTGCAGTTCATTGCGCAGCGCATCCAAGGCACCATCAAATAAAAAGCCCACAGGCATGACTGCCTGTGGGCAAGGCTTCACAGTGAAGCGGAGACCACCAGTAAACGTCAACGGCTCGCAATACGAATCAGGCCGGCCGGAAAATTCCATAGACCTTGGTCACTTGCTCACGGCTATCCCAGCTGCACTGCGCATTCTGTTCGACCAGGAAGATATCGCCGCGCGAAAATGTCCCGCTACGGCCGGTTTCATCTTCAAACGTCACGCTGCCCTCCAACAGATACATCAGTTCGTAGTGGGGATAGAGCATCGCCCGACGATGGTAGGGAGTCGAATCCCAGGTGCCGMAGACGAACTGCCCGTCCTGAGAGCGATAGTCTGTGTAGTTGCGACAAGCTGGAGTCGGGGTGAGCAGCAACGCGGCCGAAGGTGCGCCGGACGGCTCCAGTGCCGGCTCTTCTGCGATCGGCAGCAGCGCGCGCGCTCCGGGGCGGCTGTCGTTGTAGCGCATGAAGATGATCGACACCGGGCACTCCGCAGACCAGGCGAACTCTGCGTCATGTAACAACACAGCGCTGTTGCCCGGACCCAGCACGACCGTGCGATCCGGCTGGGTCAGCGTCAGCTTGCCCTCGCAGACGATGATGAGTTCATCTGCCGGCTGTGCCTTTACCGACCCGCACCCGCCGTCCAGTGTGATAACGCCCACGGTTACCGGTCCCGGCGGCAAGTCCAGCATGCGACGGCGGAAAAGGAAGTCGTTTTCCTCGGAAGCGTCGGTGAAGGGAATACCGAGGGAATGGTCTTGCGCAAACGTGCGCAAATTGACAAAGGTAGCCGGCGTGGCGCGCACGGTGGAACCCTGCTGCAAATTCGACATGACTTGCTCTCGCGATTCAATGAGGATTACGCTGCGTAGCCATGAGCCGCGCAAACCTTCAATAGGGAAAAAGTTCGATCGGTGTAGGTGTGTCCCGACATGAATCAGCTCCGCCATGACGTCGCCTACGCCCCGGACAGAATTACAGCACCATCGAGCTTCTGAAGTATCCCGTTTGGACAGTGTCCACGCATAGAAACAGCGGCATTTAACGTGCCGTTCAGCATAATTTGCTGCATCCCGAACAAGTCGCTATTGATGGACGTCGGTCAATCCCCTTCCGTGCGAAAGCTGACTGCATCCCGCAAGCCCATTGGACGAGCGTGGGCGTAGCAATTTGTGCGGTATGGCGCTGACCCAACGGCATAAGCTCTGCGTGATGAAGCGGCAGTCAGGGGATCATGTGGAATCGCATTTGCGCCGTAAAGAGGCGGGAACACTGTGGCAAGATTGCTTCAGTTCGTAGTCCTGCCAGACGTGTTGCTGATTCGGCTTACTCAAAAGGAAGACACCATGCCAAGCCACGATATCCATGCGCCAGTTTCCTACCGCTCGATGAGCGAAGAGGACGTGCCCGCCGCACATGAGCTGTCGCAAGCCTTGCGCTGGCCGCATCGTGCCGAAGACTGGCAATTTGTCCTTCGCCTTGGAACCGGCTTCGTCGCCGAGCAAGCTGGCGTGGCGATCGGCACGGGGCTTTGCTGGAAGCAGGGACAGCAAGCATCGCTCGGGATGATCATTGTGTCGCCGGCACATCAAGGCAAGCGCATCGGCAGTGAGTTGATGCGCCTGGTTCTGGAAGCGCTTGGCAACCGCTGCACGCTGCTTAATGCAACCCCCGCCGGACAGCCGCTGTATGAACGCCTCGGCTTTGTCGCGACCGGCACCATCAACCAGCATCAGGGCACGATGAATGCCGTCGACCCGGTTGCACTTGCCGGAGGGGAAACGCTGCATCCGTTTGAGCCCGGCGATATCGAGACGATCATCGAACTGGGGAATCGCGCTACCGGCATGTCGCGGGGCGAAGTGCTGAGGGCATTGCTCTCCACGGCCGAGACCGTGGTGCTGAAGCGCAATGGCGAAGCGGTCGGATTTTCGGTCATGCGCCGCTTCGGGCGGGGCTATGCGATCGGGCCGGTGGTGGCCTCCGATAGTGAACGCGCGAAAGCCTTGATTGCCTGCTGGTCTGGCGCCTACACCGGGTCTTTCGTGCGAGTGGATGTCACGGGAACGAGCGGCCTGCAGKACTGGCTCGCGCAGGTGGGACTGGTTCAGGTGGATACCGTCGTGGCGATGGCACGTAATGGCGTGCCGCCGGCGGATAGCGCGCTCAAGCAGTTCGCAATCATCAACCAGGCGCTCTGCTGAGCCACGTCGAAACAGCCGCCATCTTATGACGGAAAAGGCAGGGGAATACCCAATGTCCAGCAGTCATGCCACCGATGAAGCATTCTGGGAACGCATTCGCGACGCGTATCCCAGGCAACAGCCGTTGCTGAACCTCAACAATGCCGCGGTCAGTCCCCCGCCGCTTGTGGTCGAACAGGCAATGATTGATGCCTATCGCCTCGTCAGCCATAACCCGGATGTCAACATGTGGAGCAAGCTCGACGCCGAGCTCCCCGCCATCAAGCAGCAGCTCGCGCAACTGGCCGACTGCAGCCCGGAAGAAATCGCGCTGAACCGTAATACTTCGGAGGGTCTGAGCACGGCCATTTTCGGCATACCGCTCACTGCCAACGACCAGGTCCTGATTTCTGCGTGGGACTATCCGAGCGCGTGCGCGGCATGGCAGCAGCGCCAGCAAAGGGAGGGCATCGAGGTTGCATGTGTCGATTTCGACCTGACGGCAAGCGACGAGGAAATCTTCAAGGCGTACGAAGCGGGCATCACGCCGAAGACGCGAGTTAGGGCGCCGTCACGGGCGAAGTATTACCACCAGAAAATGCCATAAATCCATCACCGCCGCGGCAATAGCTGGCGCGGAGGGAGACCCGCCTCCAGCGTGCCGTGCAAGGCATGCCGTGCCTTCTGTGCCAGGCGACCCGCCCACTATCCCKACAACCTATGCCACGTCCCATTGTCGCCACGATCCACCTGGATTCGCTAACCCACAACCTCGCGCTTGCCCGCCGCGCAGCGCCGTCCTCCCGTGTCTGGGCAGTAGTGAAGGCCAACGCCTACGGGCATGGGATCGAACGGGTCTACCCGGCATTGCAGGCAGCCGATGGCTTCGGGCTGCTGGAACCGCAGGAAGCCATCCAGTTGCGCGAGCTCGGCTGGAACAAGCCGATCCTGCTGCTGGAGGGCTTCTTCGACGACGCCGATGTCGCCTTGCTGGGCACCCATCGCCTGAGTACGGCGCTACATTGCGAAGCGCAGCTACGCATGCTCGAAGTGCTTGCGCCCGAGTACCAACTGGCGCCGCGTTCGCTGGACGTTTGCCTGAAGCTGAATTCAGGAATGAACCGGCTGGGCTTTAGCCCGTCAGACTACAGAGCAGCCTGGCAACGAATCAGGGCCATCGAAGCCATTCGTTCAATTACGCACATGACCCACTTCTCGGACGCTGACGGCTCGACCGGCATCAGCGGGCAGATGGAAGTCTTCCGCACGGCGACCCGTGGACTGCCAGGGGAGATCAGCGTGGCGAATTCGGCTGGCATGCTCTGGCATCCAGACAGCCGCACCGACTGGGTGCRCACCGGCATCATGCTCTATGGTGCTTCGCCTTCGGGCTGCTGGCGGGACGTGCAGGACCAAGGACTGCGGGCAGCGATGACATTGCAGAGCAAGATTCTGGCCGTGCAGGAACTGCGGCCCGGACAATCAGTGGGCTATGGCTCCCGCTACGTCGCTCCAGACACACGCCGCATCGGCATCGTTGCTTGCGGTTATGCCGATGGCTATCCGCGCACCAGTTCATCCGACATCGGGCACTATGCGCCGGTGCGGGTCGGCAATCGCGATACGCGGACGGTCGGACGCGTGTCCATGGATATGCTCGCCGTCGACCTGACCGGGTGTCCGGATGCCACACCTGGAACGTCCGTTGAACTCTGGGGCAGGCACGTTCCGATCGACAGCGTGGCTGCCGCAGCCGGAACAATCGGCTATGAACTGATGTGCGCCATCGCACCGCGCGTACGGGTGGAAGTGGAGCCGCTGGACTACTGACCGCGCCGCGCAGCGAACCGGTCTGCGTTGATCTGCAGACTGTMGGCTTTGCCCGAAAGCATGCACCGTGTCGCACGATGCATGCTGTCACTCATCGCCTGCATGGAACTCGGATACAAATGTCGGCGCTTCTTCCATGAGATAGCGTCCGTTCTGGCACACGTAGTACATGGCGTGATGGCCGCTACGTGCGAACGTCACACAGCAGGAATGCTCGAAGCGCCCGAAACGGGTGATGCCAATKCCGGGCGAACCCGGCCACTCCCATACGCGCTGTTCCTCAACGCAGTCCAAAACGCGGTGCTGAGTCCTGGGATGCATGGACGAATTGAGCATCATGTTGATGTACCCGAATACACCCAGCGAAGGGTAACGCTCCTGCATTGCCGTCCATCGTCGCTTAGGCGACATTGCAGACCTCCGTGTCCAGCTTGATGTTCCCTGCCTTCAGCACTTCATTTGCCTGCAGATGATAGTTCCAATGCCCGTCCTTGATCGTTTCGAGCATACGCTAGGGCTTGACAACGTTCGCCATCAGTTCCTGAGTCTCCTCGTATAGTCATTTGCTGACCAACGTGCATTGACCGGCCAGCCTCGCCCTGTGTACGAAGCGCCGGCCAGATCGCAAAATTACTGCGCGCGCCTGAGCTGCTCCAGGATGGCAGGATCTTCAAGGGTCGACAGGTCTTGCGTAATCTGGTCGCCCTTTGCGATGCTGCGCAGCAGCCGGCGCATCACCTTGCCCGACCGTGTCTTGKGCAGGTTGTCGGCAAAGCGGATTTCCTTTGGCTTGGCGATGGGGCTGATCTCCCTGGCGACCCAGTCGCGCAGCTCCCTGGCGATCCGCTGCGCTTCCTCGCCCTGAGGGCGGGCGCCCTTCAGCACGACATAGGCGCAGATGGCCTCACCGGTGGTCTCGTCCGGCTTGCCCACCACGGCGGCCTCTGCGACGCTCGGGTTAGCGACGAGCACCGATTCGATCTCCATCGTGCCCATACGGTGACCGGAGACGTTGAGCACGTCGTCGATGCGACCGGTAATGCTGAAGTAGCCGGTCTTTTCATTGCGCACCGCGCCGTCGCCTGCCAGGTAAAGCTTGCCGCCCAGTTCCTGAGGGAAATAATTTGTCTTGAACCGCTCCGGATCGCCCCAGACCGTGCGAATMATGGACGGCCACGGGCGCTTGATGACCAGGATTCCGCCTTGTCCGTTCGGCATTTMGTTGCCGGATTCATCCACCACCGCGGCCACGATCCCCGGCAACGGCAGCGCGCAGGAGCCCGGCAGCAACGGCGTCGCGCCAGGCATCGGGCTGATCATGTGCCCACCGGTTTCGGTTTGCCAGAAGGTATCGACGATCGGGCATTTCCCGTTGCCAACGTAGTTGTAAAACCACATCCAGGCTTCCGGATTGATCGGCTCGCCCACCGAGCCGAGCAGGCGCAGGCTGGACAGGTCATAGTGCTTCGGATGCACGTCCGGGTCCTTGTCGCAAGCCTTGATCAGCGCGCGGATCGCCGTCGGGGCAGTATAGAAGATCGTGGTTCGATGCTTGCGGACCATGTCCCAGAACCGACCGGCATTGGGGTAGGTCGGCACACCTTCKAACACGACCTGGGTCGCGCCCGCCGCAAGCGGGCCGTAGGCGATATAGGTGTGGCCGGTGATCCAGCCGATGTCGGCCGTGCACCAGAATACGTCGGAGGACTTGATGTCGAAGGTCCACTTCATCGTCAGCATCGCCCACAGCAGATAGCCACCGCATGCATGCTGCACCCCTTTGGGCTTGCCGGTAGAACCTGACGTGTAGAGGATGAACAGCGGATGCTCAGCTCCGACCCATTCCGGCGCGCAGGTGATGGGCTGATCGACGATCAGCGTATCCAGCCAGCGGTCACGTCCCGGGACGAGATCGATGCTGGCGCCGGTGCGCCTGTAAACGATAACGTTGTTGATAGTGTCGCAACCACCCAGGTCCATGGCTTCGTCGACGATCGACTTCAACGGCAGATGCTTGCCGCCGCGCACCTGCTCGTCGGCCGTGATCACCGCCACCGCGMCGGCATCAATAATCCGTTCGCGCAGGGACTTGGCAGAGAAGCCGGCGAAGACCACGGAATGCACCGCACCGATGCGCGCACAAGCCTGCATGGCGGCGATACCTTCGATGGACATCGGCATGTAGATGACCACGCGATCACCCCGCCCTACGCCAAGCGCCCGCAAGCCGTTGGCAAGCTGACAGACCCTTGCGTGAAGCTGCGCATACGTGATCCGCGTAACATGGCCGTCGTMGGCCTCAAAGACGATCGCTGTCTTCTCGGCATTGCCGTTCAACAGATTGCGGTCGAGGCAATTGTACGAAACGTTAAGCTCGCCATCCTCGAACCAACGGTAGAACGGAGCTTGCTCCTCGTTCAGCGTCCTGGTGAACGCCTTATGCCAGCTGATGAGGTCGCGCGCATGCCRGGCCCAGAAGCCTTCGTAATCTTCTTCGGCTGCAGCGCACATCGCCCGGTAGCCTTCCATGCCGGAAATGTTCGCGTTGTTGACAAACTGCACGGACGGATTGAATAGCTCGGGTTCCCGTTTCATGGGCGCGATGTCGGACATGGCTACTTCTCTGAGMGTTTAGAAAATTATCAACCGATGATCCAGCGGGCTGGTATCACCGGTGGCGATGTCTGAAGGGCATCATGGCGACGAAGGAATMGGCATAGCCCACGACAGTGATGGCTGTCGGCTACGGCGGTACGTACTTTGTATTTCCTCGCCATGAACAGCGAGAGCAGGCTCGCGATCCGGATACAGTATCGCATCGCAGCGCTGGCAGAAGCTGCCGAATACGCTTTGAACTTGCAATTTCCGGTGTTTTCTCGCCCGCAGTTGGAGGCCTGACGCTGCGCCGCTGTGGCTGACACGATGCGGAAGCCGGCGGCCAACGCGAAGCCGTCCCGGGACGGACGGCGCTCCAAACCTGGAAACTCTGAAGCCGAACGGAGTTGTATCAAGAACCCGGAGATGCCCCGGGTCTGCACTAACGGACTTAAGCTCAGAACTTGTGGCGGATGCCAACGACAGCGCCAAACTGGTTTGCACCCGGCTGCACGGCTTCGCTGCTCGCACCCAACTGGTCATTGAACCCGTTCACCCCCAGATTCGACTTGCCGCGGTTCAGTGCGTATGAAACCGTCGTGTAAAGATCCGTGCGCTTCGACAGTGCATAGTCAACCAGCGCAACGAACTGCCACGGATTGCCGGCGTTCGACTGACGCAGGTTCTGGTAGTACGCGGAGCCACTGACCGACAGCGCCGGCGATACCTGATAGCCAACGCCGACCCAACCGAGGTTCGACAATGTGTTGGTCAGCGCAACACCAGGCAGGGTKGCACCGTTGAACGCGTGKGCATATCGGTAGCMGCCGTAGAGCTTGGCAGGACCGAAGGTGTATGTCCCGGCGACTGCGGCCCGTCTGATCAGACTATTGGTCGAAAGAGCCGTGGCTGCCGACCGGTTCGACTGGTCGTAAATGGCGCCAACGGCGAATCCGCCCGCAGCATAGTTCACAGCGAACGAGTATTCACGCCCGTTGGTGAAATTGCCCGCGACCTCCTGGTTGTTATTGTTGAAGCTATACAGGCCAGTCACGCTCAGGCCGCCGAACGTCCCCATATACTTGGCGGAGTTGTCGGCGCGCGCCCCGCCCATGAACGGGTCTTGTGCACCGATGGAATAGCGGCTCGCGATMGCCATCGGGTCATAGGTAACGCCAAAGTCATAGAACGGCGTCGTGTGCCGGCCCAGGGTGAGCTGTCCCCACTGGTTCTGCAGACCGACGTAGGCGCCGCGACCAAAGAGACGGCCACCCTGCGCCGAGGTGCCGGTATCCAGGTTGAAGCCGCTTTCCAGCAGGAAGATGCCCTTCATGCCGCCACCCAGGTCTTCTACGCCGCGCAGTCCCCAGCGCGATCCGGACTGGTTGCCAGATTGCAGGGCCCAGAGATTGTTTCCCTGGGCACCGGCCGGTACGGTACCCGTCGAAGCAACGGCCTTGTTCAGGTATTCAATACCCACATCCGCAACACCGTACAACGTTACGTTCGATTGCGCATACGCGCTGGRGACCACCAGCAAGGCGACTGCAAGGGCCGACAGATTGATTTTCATGAAATGATTTCCTCGAAGAACAGTAAGTATCCAATTCGTATCGGTTCGAATTGGGGCGACTCGGATTCTGCATCTGTTTTTTGATAATTAACAATCCGTAGTTTGACCATCAGTGTTGCTATTTAATCTAAAGCTTCTTTTAGGCAACCGCCTATATCCGTCAGGCAAGTATCGGCTTAGGATGTGCGGTAGCTCTGCTGTCTCGTGTATGTTCATCAGCATATATCGACACTTTCCATGGCTTTGCAGTAGAGCCCGTACGGGGCTGCTCTTGGGCAGCCCCATTTTTTTCACACTACGGTTGCTAGCGCACCGCTTGTAGTCAGGACTCGATCACCGCGTGCCTGTCCTTGACAAGGTACATGGCCAGTTCAATTTCATTTCGCAGCCCAAGCTTGCTCATGGCCGAGCACTTCTGGACACTGATCGTCTTGACGCTGCGCTGGAATTTCCGTGCAATCTCCTGAAGCGGATAGCCTTGCGCCAGGAGACGAATTACCTCGCGTTCGCGTGGGCTAAGACGATCGTCGCACCGGTCTTCGCAAAGGTGGGGCGGTGCAATCAACAACCTCTCCGTGGCGGGGTCGATGTACTTGGAACCTGAGCGGACGGCTTGACATGCATCCGCCACGAACTGCAGATCCATTGATTTTGCGACAAACGCGTGGGCACCTTTCGCCAGCAATTGACGAACCAGGCCGTTTGGACGCGCMCCGGAGAAGACMACGATCTTCACCTTGGGGTACATCCGGCGTAGTCGCTCTATCAGGCGTAACCCGTCGATCTCTCCACCATAGTCATAGCCGATGATGACGATATCCGGCAGTAGCAATGCATGCTTCCTGAGTTCCAACAGGAGCCCATTGACGCTATCCGCGATGGCCATGACGTCAATGCCTTGACGTGCCATGTACGGCGCCAGTCCGGCGAGCACCACGGGATGATCGTCGGCAATCACAGCGGTAGTTTTGGTGGTCATCGCCTGGAAGCAGAATAGAGCCGCACAATCTTTAAGTACCCTTTCACACGGTCGACAAGACCGCTGAGCGGCTCGCCACGGMGCAGATTGTCCAGGACCGCCAGGGCTGCCGTGTCGTCTACATCGTGCGGATTCGTGGCGTATGTCATTGCAGTGGTGGCAGCGCCGGGCGAAAAGGGGAAATCATGATGCGATGAACACGCGAGCATCTGATAGGAAAAAATTACTGCATCMGGGCTCGCACCAAGATGACGCACTCCTAGGGTAAATCCCGACCGATATTGCGGTGCACATGCACGCGCGCTGAGCGCACGGCATGCAATGCCAAATKGGACACATGAAACCGCAGCTATTACTGTCATGGCCCGGATTACCCCACTAATTGCTTGAGCGCACATGCTTCAATGTCGCATCCCACAAAGACCCTGGCCCCCGTTCCAGGAGTCATTGCCATGTCAGAGAAGAAGCCGTTCGAGAGCTTTATCGGCCCAGACGAATCAACCCGGATCATGAGCGCCCTGCACCACCGTTTTTCGAAATCTTTCAGCGCGAGGCGTTCCATACCGCAGCGGAAGCAGATCCAGGGCTTTTGCCAGATCCCACCGGGCGTCTGATGGGTGATTCGCCAGTCGATCACGTGCGACTCGCGGCCTGATTTACAAACTAAGAAAGGAGACACCATGAACCTGTTCATCTTGCGTCTGCTGGCGCGGCGCATCGGTCTGGCGCTGATCTCGCTACTGGCCGTCTCGGCCATCGTCTTCGCCATCACCGCGGTATTGCCCGGCGATGCCGCGCAGGAACAGCTCGGCCAGGACGCC
>NZ_JBFTLQ010000136.1:0-15146 GCF_056396525.1 Cupriavidus sp. 05T41 | reverse complement strand
GTCGAGTTCTTCGGTGACGGACAGGTCCTTGATGGCGAGGGTGGTAGTCATGGCAGTTCTCCTTGGGAGCGATTKAACTTTGGGTTCGGTTGGTTTGAGCAGTGTTTCTGCGCTCGGGAGGTACAAACGCATGGAGTGTGCCAAGGCGGCATAGGGACGCGAAAATCGCCCGCAAACCCAGGCGGGGCTTGGAATAGGTTTTCCCCGAGCGTAGAGAATGACGTCAAGGCCCTGCGCGCGTCGTCCTGGATCTGGCGGGCGTAAACCAACACATCAGCGCCAAGTGTTTGCGATCACGCGACACGCATGGGCCCCTACATCGGCGAGCGGGACGTCGCGCGTCAGGCCGCCTGGACCAGGCCCCCGGGCATTGACCCATTTTCGMTGTGCCGGCTATCGTTGAACCTCACGCTGCGGCTGAGCGCCCGCTGGCGCAGCTTGCTGAGCCACATAGTGGCCGTGCGCGTGCCATAGCGAGGCAACTCGAGTTCGCCTGACTGCGAGCCCCACTTTCACCGCGCGCGCGAGGCGAGGCGCGAAGCAAGCCGCTCAGCCAGCGCCCGGTCAATGACTTCGAACGAACGGCTCGCCCGCTCATAGGCATACATATCGCCGGTGGCTATGTCGAACCACCAGCCGCTCAATACCAGAGCCCCGGCCGTGACTTGGTGGCGGACGATCGGGTAGGTCATTAGATGCTCGAGCTGCACAAGGACATTGAGTTGCGACAATTGGTMGTGCGGCTTCAGCCCGTCATTGAGCGGGCCTTCGTGTTCGAGGCGAAACGCTGCGTTGTTGGCGTGGTAAAGCCATTTATCGAGATTCGGTGCTTTCAGCTTCGGGTTGCGTGCATAGACAGCTTTCATGGCGCCGCATTMGGAATGCCCGCACACGACAATATTCGCGACTTTCAGCACCAACACCGCGTACTCAATCGCRCTTGCCTCGGAGAGGTCGCCGGTCGAGACCCCCTCCGCAGTCGCCGGCGGTATCAAATTGCCGACGTTGCGCATCGTAAAAAGATCGCCGGGATGAGTAGATGCKAGCAGGTCCGGCACAACCCGGCTATCCGAGCACGTGATGAAGAATGCATCAGGTTTCTGCGCTAGCGCGAGCTTACTGAACCGTTCTGCATATTGCGGTAGCATCTTCTCGCGAAATTCGACAATGCCCATTATGAGTTTGCGCATGGCGTGCCTCCGACACAGTTGAGCCCGACGATTCTCCCAGAGGAGCGGTGCATCGCTCGCTATGCATAAACGCGCGTTGCGCTCCCCCATTTGCGATGCTATTTTCGTGCGCACCCCACCCTTCTGGTTGAGCCTGGCCTGCCAGGCTGCCTAATACATGGTGTGATGTCCATCGGTCTGCTAACGTTTATTGAGCGATCGATMGCTCCAGATCCAGCATGTTCTGCGGGTGAACGCGGATAATGCCCCAGCGCGGACTGTCGACGTCTGCGATGAGGGACAGCGAGAGCGAGGCCGTCAGGGGGAGGACAAGCAGGAGCGCGACCTTGGCGCCTTTGCCGCGCACGCCGTAGCCCTGGAGCAGGATGCTGAAGAGGGCAATCGCAATCATCAACGACCAGGCGCCGGTCGGCACCCTGTTCCGCCAGGCCGCAGTCGTGTACCCGTGTGAATTGATGACGTCGTTCATGCCCGCCACCGCAAGTGCGGTAACGGGATCCGGCATTGCCCGCGCCGCATCCCTAACGCCATTCCACATTCKACCTTCAAGTTCGGCGGTGCGGATATCTATTTGCGCCAGCATTGCCGTGTCTCTTGATCGATAGAAGCTAATTCTTAGCGCGACATATTCGCGAAGCAATCCTTTGACCTCCGTGGCTCGGGCGTTATCGAGGAGATCGGCGCGGAGGTATTCGGTGCCGATGGCATTCGCTTCCTCTTCTTCCAGGTTCTTGCGCTGATCGTACCGGCCGACTGCCATCGACAAAGTAAAACCAATCAACAATGCGAAAAGCGTCAAGGTCGCGGTCTGCACGATGCTGAAGTCATCGCGCTCCTCATCGGTTAATGGCCGAAAACGCCGGAGCACGAGCGTTGCAAAGGACGCCACCCCAGTGAATACAATCAACAACAGTACGAAGAGCACAGCAGGACGGTCGACCATTTGCATCACGTTCCCCTGTTTCGTTGACCCGGACAACGGCTGGCCATCTCGATGACCCCGCACCTGCGATCCTAGCCGAATTCCCATTGTCGAAACCTCGTTTTCTGTTCGGTTGCGCCTATTCGTGGTGCTTTSTTACTAATTTCCGACCGGGGGAGTGGTTCGCTAACAAGCGTGCCGCGCGCATCTGGCTGGTGGCACGTCGGCTGTATAAAGGGAGGAGGTCGCGGCGAAGGGCCGTTCGTTACCGATCGGCGGTMATTTGGCGTGTGCAGCCAGATGCCTTTGCACATGGCCGATCTCTGCCGTTTGAACGATTGTCCCTCCCCGGGGACAGCGGGGTCAAAAAAGCCCGAACAGGTTGCCTAACGCAGCCGGACAGCGCGATKAACGGCCACATCAACAACCGCGCTCTGCGCGCCKATCTCCATGGTGAGTACGAGCGCTTTCAAGACGGCGTCAAGAAGGCCAAAGACGTCGACGACAAGGAATCGGCCTTGTATTGGCAGGGAGCGGTTTATGCGACCGTGATGATGGCTAATATGTTCGCGTCATCAAAAGGCAAGAGGAACTTGACGTACCACGAGCATCGCTGGGGTAGCCATGGCGCGGCGGTCAGTTCGGCCTGACGCCCAGGCAAAACATCGTGAGTTGTCCCTCCCATAGGGGGCCTATCTGGCGGACCACATCTMCGTAGGAACGCCCGTCGTAGACATGCTCGAAGACCTTCGGATCGATCAGTCGAACAGCGTCACCGTAACATCGGCATTTTGCCGCGTTCATCCCTTCTCGCTGAAGGCAAGTCGCGACAAACGGGCGCTCTCCGTTTGGATCGCCTGTGCGCGTGAGATATCGCGCAAAAGCTTCTGCGAGGCCGCGAGTGGCCGGCGAGCAGCCTTCCGCGTTTATCACGGCCTCAGCTTCCTTCCAAAGCGGCACATACTCKAGGGTCAGGTTAGTTGCCATGGTCGGCGCCTGGAGTGCGACAACAACGTGCTCGTTTGCCATTGCAAAGCGACATTTCTCGCGAGCCTGCGCCCAAAAACTMGCAAAGAACATCTGATGATCKAGAGGTAACGGCGGACCGCACTCGTGCTGAAGCACCTCAAGAGCATCCCCCCGGGTCTTGGCCCAGGTCTTACCACTTGGGCATGCTTTGTAGGGTGTGTTTGTCCCCGGCACGCTGGCCAGCGCCTCCTTCGAAGGTGGGTACGAACACAGGAAGCGCACACCAGGCCCGTACATCCGCCTCACCTGGTTGCCATAGGCGCTAATGAAAGAACTGTTTGCTTGGCTCTCAGTCGTACCCAAGACGATCCGGACAAACGGCCGGTTCGATTCATTGAGAATGCGACACTCGAACGCGAGCGCGAAGGCGTGAGACGCCACCAGCATCAAGAAAGCCGGCAGAAGGCGAATTGCGATACGCGGGCTCGGCATCTCTTTTTCTTCTGTTGAACCAAGGCTGGTCGAAAGGATCCTTGTCCTGAGGATAGGTCCMTCGCAAACTTCACCACTGTTCGCCGGCGCACAGACGAAATGCTGCGCKGTGCTGGTTGTGAAGCGAAGCGAATGCGGCCTCGGATCGGGCCCATGCGCCGAGCGTTGCATCGAGAATCTGGGCGTCGTTGGCAAGCAGAACGATGATTGCATCCGCGCAGGCGCAATCGGCTACCGAGGTGGCGAGCACGGCCTGGTTCCGATCGCAGACAACKAGTTCGAAGCCCGCCTGCCGCGCGCAACGAGCCATGGGCGCGGATCMCGACGCCGTGCTCGCCGGCAGCGTGCCTTACCTCCTGTGCGGTTTCCAAGAGGCTCGCCGGTTTCACTGATGAAACGCGAAGGGAGCGGTAAGCCGGCGATGCCCCACCAGTCGACTACAGATGACCTTGCAGTCGTGGTCTGTCGTCTTCTAAGTTTCTCATACGGCACATAGGTCGAGCGGTCTGCGCCAGGCGGCAGACAGCAGCGAGATGTCGAGGCAAGCCCGGGTCCCTGCGGACAGAATTAGATACGAAATCCTGGGACCCGGCGACACTGTCCTCTAGTGGGCAATGCATTMAAATMAGGGTCGAGTGACGTCAACGATGGCGCGGCCCAAGCGTTTATAAGGGCGAGGCAAGTTGACTCATAAAATCTGAGGAGAGGTACCATGATGAACAGATTCTGTGCGGTGGCCATTGCAGCGCTCTTTTCGGTAGGCTTTGCCTACGCTCAAACTGCCGCGCCTGGGGCAGCCGCCAAGCCTGCAGCGCCAGCCGCCGCTCCGGCAGCTTCCTCGAGCTGCGAAGCGAAGGCGGTCGACAAAAATGGCAAGCCGCTAGCTGGGGCCGCGAAAGCTTCCTCTATCAAGAAGTGCGAAAGTGGCAACAAAGGCGACGCATCAGCCGCCTGCGAAGCCAAGGCCGTTGGGAAGGACGGTAAGCAACTCGCCGGTGCTGCAAAGACGTCCTTCATGAAGAAGTGCCAGGCCGACGCCGGCAAATAATCTCGAATTTGAGAAAAGGCCGGCCACGCGCCGGTTTTTTCTGCCGCTCCGCCGCTGGCTTCAATGCATGATTACTGGCCAGCGTGGAGCAGGGGTCGCGGTCAGTTTGCTCCAGACACTCATTGTGATTAATAACGCCAGTCCTGAGTATTGGGTTTTGTGCGGACTTTGACGGTCGAGGGTGGGGCCTGCTGACGTTGTTCAGAGACTATTTGCGGGGCCGCGTTGGCGTATTGGTAGCAGTTGGCTGCCGACCCGTGTGAATGCCGATGAAGCGGGCGAGTGTCGCCGGAAACAAAAAAGCCCCTCGTCAATGCGAAGGGCCTTTCTTCCATCTCGACTGCCTAGGTGCAATGGCGCTTACAGCTTGCGAATCCGGGAGGCTTGCGGACCTTTCGGGCTGTCCTTGACTTCGAACTCGACTTTGGAGCCATCGTCTAAGGACTTGTACCCAGTACCCTGGATTTCGGAGTGATGAGCAAATAAGTCCTTGCCGCCATCATCTKGTGTGATGAACCCGAAGCCTTTTTCAGCGTTAAACCACTTTACGATACCAGTTGCCATCTCATCCTCATTGTTAGGAGCATGCATGCTGCATGCAGAAATAGAAAATCCAATCTGGACTTGCTATTCCAATGTAAGCATCCTGCCGTCGATTGCAGGAAAGTCATTTAGTTAGTGATCATAGCCGGGGAAACACATGCAGCCAAGGTGTCTAGGGTTTACCACGGGGGCACGCCATGAGGCCGCTCAGGCTGGTAGCGGAGTCACCGCTGGTTCTCGCATAAGCTTATTGGTGAAATGAGAATTAAAGGCAACTGATTCTCGCGACCTCGTGGTGGCCGCGTGCACGTCTCTGCCCAGCGAAAAAACCTGACACGGAAGCGAGGGAGGGCGGTGGGCCGAAAAGGAGCGCGTTGTAGGGTGGCAGCAAACTGAATCAGGTCCAGCTGCTCAGCGCCAGCACGTCAGCGGCCGTGTCGAGGATAGCGGCCTGCTGGAGCAAATCGGCAGGGTGATTTGAGGTGGCACTTGTACCTGCCTTGGTCATGTGCGCCTGAGCCATTGCCCGCAGGCTTGCGGCATCCTGGCGCAGGACTTGGACGCTGACAGAATCGGACCAGTGCCCCCTTTTCCCGCTGCTCGTCGGTTGCAAAGTCACCGGGTCCGACGTCATGGGGGAAGCGAAAATTTGATGCATATTGACCCTTTGATTTTGTTGTGCCTGGTTTCGCTTGGTGCTGTCGCGCGAAAGGACTCTTTTTGTTGCGGAAATGAATGCAAGCACACCCGATAGCAGGGTGGCCAGCAGCAGCGATGAATTCCGAGAGTGCGTCGCAGAAGCCGATCGCGCATTGGACACAATCCACATGACGATTTGGTGTCCGTCCAGTAGGCCAAAGCGATGATATCGGCAGGGTTAAGGGTTAATCTCGATGCTGTGTGACGTCGATTCAACGTGTGACCAAGCCAGTATCGGAGGCGGGCCGCAATGCCAGGAAATGGCGCGAAAATGTTCTTTATATCTGACGTGAAAATTTTTAATTTCACGTAGACTGATGAAGTAGTCCTTGCTGCCACCCGCGTCTCGCTTCCCGGCKACGCGGGTTTATTTTTGTGCGATAGCCCACGCAGCAGAATTTTCTCGATGTTTGGCCTACACTTTCCAACCATGAGTTGCACTTAACCCAGCGTTGCTGCTGKGGCTGTCGTGGCTATGGAAATCTACCAACTGCATCTTGTTTCCACGGGTGTGCACCMGCGATGGCTTATTGAGGGGCACAGAGTTCGCGTTCCTGTTGAAGGCAACCAGGTGAACCTGGATGGGAAACTGCTAKAGGTCTACGGTTGCCGTACCGGAAGCGGAAGAGTGCGAACGGGACCGGTTGGACTTGTGTCGGGAACCGTAGTCGAAGTCTGGCGCGATGCCAATGGATTGTTCGTGTGTGCACGTGCCGATGAGGTAGACCGTGCACGTGCCGCTCAGGTGGCGAGAGAAGAGGCGGCTCAGGTCGCTTCGTGTGAGCGCGAGCGGACCCTTCGAGCACAAGCACATGCGTTCAACGCTAGCCTCCCAATTCCCCTCAAGTKGGTGCCCGGTGCTATCGAGGACGAGCTTGGCCATCCGGAGGGCATATCAGATGAGGAAGGGGCGTATCCAGCTAGTATTGTTCACGTCTTGTTAGAAGAGGGTTTTCGCGATGGACGTCTTATGCGGAACGCTGGCGATTTGCTATGCATGCGCTTGCGGCGAGACGGTGGTGAGCATTTTCCTGTGCGAAAAGAGGAAACGTATATCCAGGTCTCGTGCAAAGCGTGTCTGACGGCTGCAAAGCGGTGGCGCTGCGACTAGCCGGCGTTATTCGGCCCAGACGGCATCAACGTCCCTCAGTAGCCGACCAGCCAAGATGTAGTCGCCAAGTTTTTCCGCCTTTGCCTCCAGCCGCTGGAGTTCGCCTGCTGGCAATTCACCCAGCTCAAACTGGCAGTATAGATTCCGTTGCCGGAAGGACAGCTTCGCTCGACTCAGTCCAGCAATGAGTGCCGCCGGTGATTTTACGGCGATGTTCTCATGCCCCCGGTACTCCACACGGACGCCGGCTTTCTGGCCGAGTCGCCCTAGCTCCACGGCATCTTGCCAAGCCGACTCGTAGTCCAATTCGATTACCGATATTCCTGCTGTATTCAGGAACCGCAGGKCCTCCCCTTTGGTTCCGGCGCGCGTTGTCGCCATCCTTACCTCMACTCACATCATCCGCTGCATCCAGGTCGAGCGCCTGCTTCCGTTCCCCCCTTGCTGCGAGTTCGCTTTGCAAGAGCACATTGTACCCGGCGGAGGGCCGCTTCTCTGTTGGGTGGCGCTCATGTTCGTGCAAAAAAGCKGTGCATAATTTCACCTCGCGCGCTTGTCTTTTGCATGCGACGGCCGCATGCCATTGCGTCGGAGAATAAGCACGGACGGACGTGCCGTGTCAGTCCGCGCAAGATTCGTTTGCAGCCTGCCATGGCGGGCTGCAATTTGACCGGCACCCCTGGCGTTACACATTCATGTTGCGTATTTTTTCTTCAATTTTTCTTTCCTCGGCATTGCTGGCGAGCCACGGCAGCCTAGCCCAGTCCTATGTCGAATGTAAGCTTCTCGACAAAGCGGAGCTTAAACTCGCTCCCAAGTCGACGCTCTTGTATCTCCGTTGTCGTGCACGGCAGACTTCGTATGAGGCTGAACGCATCAAGGGCGTTTCGCAAAAGGCCAAGGATGACCTGTTGTTTGCGTGCCAGGACCAGGTGATTGCGGTCGAGCATCAGTTGCGCGTGAGTCACGGCTTCACGAGGGAGTCGCTGGCCAGAGAGAGGTGCGATTACTGAGGCTCCGTGCTTGACGGGGCAGGCATCGCCCGCCCAGTCTCCCACACTCCAGCCACAGGCGCGTCCCGGTTGGCCGCCGTGCCCCAGCGCACGCGTCGTGATGAGGCATCTGGCACGGGATCGGTGCGCGGGTCGGTCCCGCCGTGCCATTTTCCTGCGCCCGCAGCCTGATGCAACTTCCGGGAGCTGTGGCATAGATATTGCGTAAGCGATACACGGGCCAACGGCGGCCTTGAAACAATCTGGCAAGTCGCGATGACACGCTCCGAAAAGGAGCATCCCGGGCAATGGCGCCCCGAAGCGAAATGCTCGCGAACCGGACAACCGGTTTGTAGGCATCTCGCTTCGGGGCGCTTTTTCTTTGCCGGTCAGCGCGGTGCGCGTCCGCGTCGACACTACCTGCAAGGCATGGCATGAACGCTTTCTCTACTCAGTCACCCGAGGCCGAAGTGTCCGCCGAAACCATCGGCGGATTGATCAACCTTTCCGGAAGGCAGCGCATGCTGTCGCAACGGATCGTCCTCCAGCTATTGCTGGCTTCGCGGGGGGACACTGCCGCGCTCGACATCGCACGCAAGTGCCTGTCAATGTTCGAGTCGGCGCATTCGGATCTCGTAACGGGCAATGAGCGTTTGCCCGGCGCATTCTCCGGCGCTTTGCAGCAACTGTACTTTGGCAGTCCGCGCGCTGACGCGCGTATCCGTGAATTCATCGACCAGGTCAGAACAGCGATAGACGCACCACTGGCCGACACCAGCCGGCGAGCGCAATCCCTCGACATGCTGGTGGCGCAGGCCACGCCAATGCTTGAACTGCTGCAGTCCGTCACTCAGGCCTACCAGGAGGAGATGCACCGTTGCGAGGTCGCTGTGCGCAAACGCCACGCCGACCTCGTCGAGCGCCTCAGCGGGATTTCGATGCAGGCGAACATCGTMGCAATGAATGCGCGCATCTCGGCGGCACGGGCGGGAGAGTACGGCAGGGAGTTCGCGGTGATCACGCTGGTGCTTGCAGACATCATCAAGGAGATGGATCAGCTGATCCGACACGTCGTCGGCTCGATCGATGCGTCCAAAGGTCCAATCAAAGTTTAACGCGGAGACGCCCTTGAAACGTTACCTCTGTTCCTTMTGCTTGATTGCCTGCAGCGTCCTGGCGCTGGCCTTGTCCGGGACCGCTTCGGCCGAAACGCTAACGATCAACGCGGCGATCAACAAGGCGGGCCGCCAGCGCATGCTGTCTCAGCGCATGGCCAAGGCATACTGCCAGGCTGGCCTCGGTGTTGAAGTCGAACGTTCGAAGAAGGTCCTCGAACAGTCCGTGGCGCTCTTTGACAGGCAGCTCATGGAGCTGAAGGCGTCCGCGCCCACGCCGGAGATCAAGGACACCTACGCCAGGCTCGAGCAGACATKGATTCCCTACAAGCAGTTGCTGTCCGCTGGCGATCCGAATCTCGATGGCGCGAAAGCAATCGCAGGAATGAGCGAGGACGTGCTGAAGCTTGCGCAACAGGGAACCCTCCTGCTCGAGAAACATGCCGGCACCATGACGGGTAAGCTGATCAACGTTKCCGGCCGCCAGCGGATGCTCTCGCAGAGAATCGCCAAGATCAGCATGTTCCGCGCCTGGGGCATTACTTCCCCCCAGATGGCGCAGGATCTGGACACGGCTACCAGGGAATTCGCAGCCGCGCAGGGGCTCCTCACCGCGGCGCCGCAAAACACTGAGGCAATCCGCCGCGAACTGCAGCTTGCCGGCTCCCAGTGGCTGTTCTTTGAAGAGGCACTCAATCAGACCGGGGTCAGTCGCGCGGAACAGTTGAGAAACATCGCCACGACCAGCKAGCGTATTCTTCAGGTGATGGATGACGTCACCAGCATGTATGAAGGGATGCCCAAGTAACGTGGGAGCGTGAACGAGCTATGCCAGACGCGGCTTTACAGGCAGCCACGCCTGCAATGCCGCCAGCCAGTCTGCCGGGCAGACGCTCGCGGAAATTACGCGCTGAGCTGGCGGCGGCGCAGGCGAGGGCGCGGCATTTGATATACTTTCACGATGATGAAATAATCGGGAGAGCCGCCCCAGTGCTGGATCTCCCAGTCTCCCAAATCTCCGGACCTCCTCCCATGCCACGACCGCTAGCCGATGCCGCGCCACCATCGCGGGCTGCCATCCGTACCATCGACCAACTGGGTGATCGCATTCGGGCGACACGGGTTGCTGAGGGGATGCCAATTGACCAGGCGGCCAGGCATTGCGGCGTTTCCGTCGGCATGCTATCCAAGCTGGAGAACGGCAAAGGGGTGAATCTGGAGCACGCACTACGCGCGCTGGAAGGACTGGGTTTGACGATGCTCGTTGTCCCAAAGGCGCACGCGCCCCTGCTCGAGCAGGCCGCCACCCACGCGGCCAAAGCCTCCCAACTCGCAATGAGGGCGGATGGCAACCACATGGAAGAGGGCGAAGCCCGGTACTTTTGAGCGGTCACGCTAGAGGGAATCAGAATCGCCCGTGGCGGTGGCACCCCGACCGCTGGTTTGCCGGTAGGCCTTGCCAGAAGCCAGGCGAATCGTTCCCCAGTTCGGGCGGTACAGTCCATGAACCGTCTCGCGGATCCATACGAGTCCCAGCTCTTCCGATAGATCGTTCTCGGCCAGCCGGAAGGCCATGCCGGCGGATTGACCGCCCGCTTTCAAGGCGAGCATCCGTCCTGGCCATTCGTAGGTGCCCCGTCCGGCGAACAGCCGAATACAGAAACTGCGATGCCAACCCTGGAGGAAGGCAGACTGCCTTTCTACGAACCTGAGCAGTGGATTCCAGATCAACGATCCATAGGCGAACAGTCAGACGGGTTCTCCATGCGAACGTTGCGCGAGCGCTTCACGCATCGAGGCTTCGATGCGCCGACGCGACCAGGAGGGCTGGCCGGGCAGATCCTGGAACGAGTCCAGATAAGCGCCGGTGCTGATCAACTCTCTCGTCAGTATGATCCTGTTCCTTTGCGATACTTGCGGTGCAACCCGAAGAGGCGTTGCACCGCCTGACGGCCGGTCATTGGCCGGTCGCTTCAGAACTGCAGTCGCCCATTGACACTGCAGTCGCCTAACTGCCGAAGAGCCCACCGACTCTACGAGTCAGTCAATGACGGTACTCGGAGGACTGTTACCAGCGACGCATCGTCGACGAATGGCGCCCGCCAGCTCCAAATGCCTCACGCGGCGTCCGGCGCGCCCACCAGCGCCATCAGCGGCGCCATGCATGGGCTGGCCGCCGCCAGCGCGCGCTGTTCGTCGAGGATGTCCTGCAGGATGGCATGCGTCGTATCCGGGTTGGCCAGCACCACGCGGAAAACGGCAATCGGGCGGCCTCCCCACTGTGTCGACATCAACTGCGTGCGCGATACGAACGAGCGGCCGGCATCGCGCTGCATTTCCTGAATGCTGATGGTCAGCKCATCCAGCGCGTCCAGGATCCTCTCGCGCCTGTCGGCCGAAGCCGTTGCCAGCGCGGCACGCACGGTCTCGGGCACATGGCGGTAGGTCAGGATGCAAAGCTGCGGGTGGCTGTCGAGCTCGAAATCCGGCTGCTGCGCAATCTGGGATGCAAAGTAGCGGGCGTTATCGATGCTACGATCGATCAACTGCGCCAACCCCTTGCGACCGAGCAGATGAAAGTTCGCGTAGAGCATGACTGCCGCCGCGCCGCGCGATCCTTCGAGCGTATGGCGCCCCAGGTCCACCGAGCCCTTGCGCACGATGTAGTTCGCATGCTGGATGATTTCCTGCGTCCACGCCGGGCTCCGGAACAGCACCATGCCGGCACCCATCGGCACGTAGAACTGTTTGTGCGCATCGATGACGACGGAATCGGCACGCTCGATGCCCGCGAAGCGCCAGCGCTCGCGCTCCGACAGCAGTGTTGCGCCGCCCCATGCGGCATCCACGTGGAAATGGCAGCCGGCCTCCTGAGCAACATCCGCAATCGCGTCGAGCGGATCGACCGCGCCCGTCTCTGTCGTCCCCGCTATGCCGACGATCGCCATCGGCCGGATGTTGCGCTGCTGCAGGTCACGCATGGTGTCGCGCAGCAGGTCGATGCGCATGCGACCGTCTGCATCGACCCCGACCGGCACGAGATTGTCGCGCCCGATGCCAAGGACATCGGCGGCCTTTCGCAGCGAGTAGTGCCCGCGCTCCGAGACGACGATTGCAAGCCCGTCATGGCCGTAATGGCGTAGTGCAGCCATCAGTCCGGCGCGATGGATGCCGGCGAAGCCATCACGCGCGCCCAGCAAGTTGTTGCGGCTCGCCCATAGCGCGGTGAGGTTGGCGACCGTGCCGCCAGAACAGATCGCGCCGAGCGCGTGATCGGCATCGTGCAGCCATCTCGCATAGAACGCGCTGTCCTGGGCAAACACCAGCTTGTGCAGCATGCCGATGACCTGGCGCTCGAGCCCTGTCAGCGCGCCCGACGTCTCGAGCTTCACGACGTTCTGGTTCAGCGCTGCCACCACCTTGGCCAGCGAGGGCATGAACGACGGCAGCGACGACGTCATGTGTCCGACGAACGTTGGTGACGCCACGGGCATCACGTGCCGAAACACGTCGTTGAGCAGATGATCGGCATGCGCTTGCGGCGATGTCGGCGTCTCGGGCAGCTCAACCGACGCGAACTCCGCCTCGCGTGTGGCGCACGCGCCAGCCGGATCAAAACGCTCGCCCGCAAAGAAATCCGCCGGATGTTCGGCGATCAATCGCTCGAGCGATTCGAATGCCCCCCGATCCGCGTCGAACCAGCGCAAGGGGCAGTCGTCGCCCCCGTCCATGCTTTGTGAGGTCTCTTCGCGAGACATGTGCGGCTTCATTTGCATTACCCAGTTCAATCCCGTAGCGCCATGGTGCGTCGGGCATTATGCCGGATCGGACGGGTAAGTGAATGGCTGAGGGCTCCKACCGGCACCTTTGACGACCTCGCCGCTGCCCGTTGACGACCCTCAATCGCCTTTTCTATTGGGATGCGCCTGATCCGAAGTGTACCTAAGCGCCCTGGCCAAGCATGTGGCGGAAGTGCCGGCACGCGTACCGGCAGCAGCGTGGTCGCTCCCTCGGACAGACTGACTCTAGTACTTAAATAAGTGCGCGAATATGTATAATCGTCGTCATGGAGCGCACATATAGCACTGGAAAGGCTGTCGACTTGCTCGACGTGTCTGTGAAGACTTGCAGCGATGGGAGCGCGAGGGTCGGTCCAGTGCCGCTCAGAAGCCGGATCTAGCCAACCAGAGACGGGGGATGGGGGAGTTTGTTGTCGCGCGCGGGCTTGCAAACGTCGAAGTCATGGAGGAGATTGAGGAGGACTCAATTTTCAGCGTAAGCGATTCTTGACATTGATRAACGAAATCGGCCAGCGTGAGATAAAAGTCCTGGTAGTTGCGYACMGCGACAGGCYGACTCGSTTTGGCTTTGAGTGGTTTGAGCACTATGCAAAAACWAACGGCTGCGAGATACTGGTATTGAATCAGGAGCGGCTTTCGCCTGAGAAACTATAAGAAGAAGCTTCAGGAAGCGTTGGATGYTGATCGCACACCGRATTGAACTCAAACCRACMGCGGAGCAGGAGGACTATTTCCGCCGAGCTTGTGGCACGGCTCGCTTCGTCTGGAATTGGGCCCTTGCCGAGTGGAATCGACAGTATGAGGCGGGCTCGAAGCCGAATRCACTKGCACTYAAGAAGCAATTCAACGCMTTCAAATATGCCGARTTYCCCTGGCTGAAGGACATGCATCGTGACTCGCATGCGCAGCCCTTTGCCAATCTGAGCAAGGCCTGGAGCAAGTTCTTCGACGACGTRAAAARGGGAAAGAATGCTTATCGCCCTGTCTTCAAGCGGAAGGGAMAGGCGCGCGATTCTTTCTACGTCGCCAACGACAAGCTGACCGTRGATGAAAGGCARGTACGTCTGCCCGTGCTGGGCAARGTGAGGATGAAAGAGGCACCGCGGTTCGGCGGCAAGATAATGGGCGCCACGGTGTCACGCGATGGCACRCGCTGGTATCTGTCGCTGCAGCAGGAGGTGGACATATGCTGGATTGRGCCGGCGGCTCGCCGCCCGGTCACCGGCGTCGACCTCAACGTCAAGGAAATCGTCTGCTCTGACGGCAAACGTTATGAGACGCCGCGTGCGCTAAAGAAGGCGCAGAAGCGGTTGACGCGGTTGCAGCGGTCAGTGTCGCGCAAGATGGAAGCGCAGAAGCAACGTATGGGCCTAGGTGAAAAGGGCCGGATTCCCACGGGGGTGCGTCTTCTCCCGTCCAAGAACCGTGAGAAGGCATCGCGAAAGCTCGCTGATCAGCATCGAAAGATCAGGTGCATTCGCAATGACTTCACGCACAAGATGACGACCTCGCTCGCACGTGAAAACCAAACGTTGGGCATCGAGGACTTGTCTGTGCAGGGAATGACTGCAAGCGCCAAGGGGAGTGTCGACAAACCGGGAAGAAATGTCCGTCAAAAAGCCGGCCTGAACCGYGCCATTCTCGACGTGGCATTTGGGGAGATTCGCCGCCAGATCGAATACAAGAGTGCTTGGTATGGGACAACGCTAGTGACGGCGGATCGCTTCTTTCCTAGCTCAAAGCGTTGCTCATGCTGCGGCGAGGTAAATTCGGCTTTGATGTTAAAGGATCGAGAGTGGACTTGCGTAAGCTGTGACACGCGCCATGACAGAGACTTTAACGCGAGCGCAAACCTCGAACAAATGGTTTTTCTACCTGAGGCTATCGGGAAAGTTACGCCTGTCAGATACGAGCCTGGCCAGTCAGGGGGTTCGGGGCAGGAACCGGACGCGCACATTTGTGCACGTTTTGGATAGCAGTGCATGCAAGGAATGAAGCGATCAGGATTCCACGGCTTTGCGCCGCCGATGCCGATGTCGAGCGTTACGGTCTGCATTTTGAAGTATTGCGGACTTGCTTCTGTTCTGAKGTGTCTCCGCCTTTAAGCCGGCATTGCGCTTCGTCCCCTAGTCATCCGAGGTCGGCCGTTCGAAGCGGCTGCCTCAKGGAATGGCTGTTCCCAGGACCTCCGGGCCCGCTAGCTAGCCGTCATTTGAGCTCGGCAAGCAGCACCCTCGCTTCGCGCAGGTCGTGTGTATCCAAGCC
>NZ_JBFTLQ010000135.1:0-13537 GCF_056396525.1 Cupriavidus sp. 05T41 | reverse complement strand
GCGCTATCCGCACCGCCAACCTCACCCGTTCACCCCGCAACCCTTGTCCCGTCTGCTTTGCAGCCGCGCTTMGTGTTGCGAGGGAGCGAATATTAAGGCCCGCCCACGGTCCTGGCAAGCCTTTTCTTAAATCATTTTTTTATGGCGCAAAAGGCACTTCACGAAGGGCATCAAGACCAACCGGCAAACCCGGGCTCGACAGATATCAGAGCCAMTCCGTCGGCCAGCGCACGCGCCAGCCGCGGCAGGCCCATGACCACGGCGATCGGGCGGGAAGGATATCGACGTGCGGGTCCGCCCCCTCGAACGAAGCCAGGCCGAACCCRCCCGGCAGGAGCAGGCTTAACTCTGACTTAGAAAAGTCTCAGTTKGATTGGGTGCAGATTGCGCTATTTTTGCAAGCATCCTCGACACGCGCCGGTTGCCCAGCCTGACCTGCCGGCGCCTCAATCCAAATGGAAAGAACAGCGATGCGGCCCACGACAAACACCAAACAGACTTTCAAGCTTGCGGCTTCGCTCTGCCTCGTGATTCTGGTCCTTGGAAGCGCCTATGGCCTTTTCGGCCCCTCTGGCGCAGCCCACGCCACTAGTGCCGCAAACGCCACCCACACCAGCACCCCGCTTTCCTTACTGATGCAAGTCCTCGGCCCGATCGCAGCGATCCCCGCCCTGATTGGCATGTGGTCGCAGCGATTCCCCCTCGTTGGTGGCCTGGTGCTGTCCTGCCCCGCGATTGCGATATTGTTGCTGCACAGGTTCGTGATCGGCTGAACCGCCGCCGAGCAGGAACCAATGGCGCCTGCGAGCACCCAACCATGATCGCGGCTTTCGCCGCCATGTTGGGAAGTCATCATGAAGCACTCCGTGCGGGGACTGGTAGCTGCTTGCGCGTTGCTCGCCCTGATCAGCGGTTGTGCCAGCCAGGGCAGCGACGGCAGGGAATCGAGCATCACCACCTACGGCACACTCGACGTTGGCATTACTCGCAATAGCGAGAGATAGTGCGTAGTGCATACAGGATGCTGCTATCAAATCAGCCCGCATAAAAAAAGAGCCCGCAGTGCGGGCTCTTCAATTTAGCGATCTCAATTGCCCTGAAGGCCCCCGTAATCTAACCGTCATCTGGGATTTGTACTATCCGGGTAAACGGAAGGAAGCCGGATAAATCCGAGCGCAATATCGCCCGGTAAATATCGCCCGCAGTAAGCTGGCTTGCCTCACCCCAAAAAAAAGCCCGCACAAGGCGGGCTTAATAATCAGTTGAAGAAAGCCCTGTATTCGAGGGCAAGCACAGTGTATGAATTTGCAGCCCCCTCACGAATTAGGGGAATCCCTTTGCCATGAGGGCAAATCGACCTGCAAGCGAGGCCAAGTGGTCGTCGCTGCCCCTTCCGCTCTGACTGCATAAAAAGCCAGTTCGAAGTTAGAGGAAAGGCTCCAGGCAGGGCAGGCTCGTCTTCAGCCGCGGGCCGCCCGTTCAGGCTGCTTCGAGCGACGCGGCGCCCGGCCGAAGGTGCGCGCGCGCCTCTTCGAACATGGCGTCGACCCCCGCGCGGGTCCGCACCGCGTGCATGCGCCGCGCGTCCGAGAGCACCCGCCGCCACCCGCGCCCGCCGTGGATGCCCCGGTGCAGGCCAAGCATATGGCGTGTGACAGCACCCATATATCCCCCCTGCTCCACCAGGTCTCCGATATAGCGCTGCATCGCCAACTCCACCTCCAGCCGAGAAACCACCGGTGTCTGCGCACCATAGAAGCGCGTATCCATATCCGCCAGCACGTACGGCTGGTGATAGGCTTCCCGCCCGATCATCACGCCATCGACGTGAGCCAGGTGCTCATCCATCTCGTCGTGCGCCACGATGCCGCCATTGATCAGGATTTCCAGCCGCGGGAACTCGCGCTTGAGTTGGTAGGCCACCTCATAGCGCAGCGGCGGGATCTCCCGATTTTCCTTCKGGCTCAACCCCTTCAGGATCGCGTTGCGCGCATGCACGATGAAAGTCTCGCAGCCGGCCTCGGCGACCTTGCCGACAAAGTCACGCACGAAGTCATAGTGCTCGATCGTATCAATGCCGATCCGATGCTTGACCGTTACCGGGATCGACACCGCATCCCGCATCGCCCTCACACAATCCGCGACCAGCTCCGGTTCCGCCATCAGGCAAGCCCCGAATGCGCCGCGCTGCACGCGTTCGGAGGGGCAGCCACAATTGAGGTTGATCTCGACGTAGCCCCACTGCTCACCAAGTCTCGCGGCCGCCGCCAGGTCGGCCGGCTCGCTGCCGCCGAGCTGCAGCGCCACCGGCTGCTCCGCCGCGTCGAAGTCCAGGTGCCGCGCCACGTCGCCGTGCAGGAGCGCACCGGTGGTCACCATCTCCGTGTAAAGCCAGGTATGGCGGCTCAACTGCCGGTGAAACATGCGGCAGTGACGATCGGTCCAATCCATCATCGGCGCGACCGATATTCTCCGGCCCGTTGATTTTTCTGCGATTCCGACTCCAGCTTCGATTTGCGGGGAATTCTGAACGTATGCCATGACCTGCCGTTACTGCCTGTTTAGGCTCATTTTTGAGCTTGGGTGTTTCAATGTTGCGCCGAAAAAACCATGCTGCACCGAGGATTGTGGGCACCATTCTTCAGCGCGAACGCAAGGACGAGAGTATAGGTTAGACAGCAGTGATCCGCCTGAAGCGAGGCGGCAAGGCGGTGCTCACCGAAACGAAGACGTTTGACCGCCGCCCGGCCGCCGCGAACTGGATGGAAAAGCGCGAGCGGGAACTGGCGCAGCCCGGTGGGCTGGAAGCGGCACAACTGGATGACCCGCTGCTCAGCGCCGAGATTGACCGCTATATAAGAGAGTCTCGCAAAACATCGGCCGGACGAAGACCCAGGTGCCCGGCGCCATCAAGGCCGCCCGGATCGCGGTCGATGCATTGCTCGAAGATCGGCAGCCGGGAGATCATGCAGTTCGCGCAGAGCCTCGGCGTCCTCCCGCAGACGGTAGGTCGCCAGCGCGTTGGCCGGGGGTTCAAGTACATGTGCCCAACCTGTGGCACCTACGGCAGACAAATTTTGCGAAGCCCATCCTCCATAACAAGGACATCACCTACCTTGCGTGAGCCTCGTCCGGCACAACAGCCGTAGCCAGGCGTCGTAAGGTTTCCTCGATCGGAAGCGCGTACTCGAAGACCAGGTCCGCAGCTTCGCCTGCATTATCCAGATGAGCATGCGGCAGCGAGATATCACTAAGGGTGTCGCTGATCACCGCCACAATGTCCGGATCGTGCGGATACATCCAGGGCTTGTCGTTGGCATCCCGGAAGATCTCAACTTTGGCATAACTCTCTGCCCTGAAGCCTTCGACGATTACGAGGTCAACATTGCGGAGGTGCTGCAGCAAGCTGCTCAGCGTCGGCGTAGCCTGCTCCGTAAACTCGTGCATAAGTGCCCAGCGGACTGAGGACGCTACGAGCACCTCGCTTGCGCCCGCCTGGCGGTGTACGTATGAATCCTTGCCAGGTCGATCAACGTCAAACGCATCATGGGCATGCTTCAGCGTCGACACTGTCAGGCCGCGAGCCTTCAATGCCGGGATGACCTTTGAKATCAKGGTGGTTTTGCCGGCGCCGCTCGCTCCAGACAGTCCAATAACTCGCATATTCGCACTCGCAGTGACAACGCAGAAAACGTTATGTACTGGCGACTATAACGGTATGTGGCAAAGCCGTAAATATGAATCCGGAGTGCCGAATTGGCCGCCTGCAAGCATGAATTCGGGCGGAGCGCCTGGTGAGTGACACTCGCGCAAGTTATGCTGTGAGAGGCATAACTTTTCTAAAAAATTGGGCTGCCATGGCCGAAACAGCGCCCGAACGTCCTTATAAGCAGGCTTCCGCAGTAGTCGGTGGCGGACTTGTGGGTACTCTGGGTGGCCTAATCGGCCTCGGCGGCGCGGAATTTCGCCTGCCGCTTCTCATCGGTTTCTATCGCTTTGCGGCGCTGGAGGCGGTGATCCTCAACAAGGCAATGAGCCTCGTCGTCGTTGCTTTTGCCCTGCCGTTTAGGACGCAGGCAGTGCCCATCGCCGATGTGCTCGCGAACTGGCCGGTGATCCTGAACTTGCTMGCTGGCAGCATTCTCGGCGCATGGTGCGGCGCGAGCTGGGCTACACGTATGCGCTCGGAAGCCCTGTATCGAGTAATTGCAGTGCTGTTGGTCTGCATGGCCCTAGTACTTCTGACGAGCAACCACAGCGAGAGCCAGCACGCCATGCTTACCCCCGGCGCGCTGCAGGTCGCAGGCGGCGTCATTGCGGGCTTTCTCATCGGTGTAGTGGCCGCCGTCATGGGTGTCGCTGGCGGCGAACTCCTGATCCCGACGCTTACGCTTGTCTTCGGCGTGGATCTCAAGCTGGCCGGGAGTCTTAGCCTCGCCATCAGCCTGCCGACGATGCTCACGGCATTTGCGCGGTACAGCCGGGATCGGAGCTTCACCGTTCTCATCCGCCATCGAGCCTTTGCGGCGATGATGGCAGTGGGATCCATTCTTGGCGCGTATCTTGGTGGCAGATTGCTGGGCATCGTGCCGACGACTGTGCTGCTACCCCTACTCGCAGCGATCCTCGTCGTCTCCGCGGTGAAGGTCTGGCGCCACGCCTCCTGAGCGGCCAAAATCGTACTCGGAAGGCCGTTGTATCGCATCGCCCGGATCCTCGAGACCTTCCGCAAGGAAATCCGCGGCGAGCCTTGCATCGAGGAGCGCGAAGCCTGGCTGCGGGACTTTTTTGGACCACCGAATCAAGGCGCTTACACTCGCAAGAGAAACGGAAGGGACTAACCATGTGCGTCAACTACGCCCCGATCCAGCGCCAGGTGCTACGCGACATCTTTGGCATCGAGCCGCCGCCCGCGGAGTGGAAGGCMGAAACCTGGCCAGACTACCCCGCGCCGATCATCCGCGCGACCGAGGGCGGTGGTCGCGAATGCGCGGTCGCATCGTTCAGCATGGTGCCCAAGGCAAAGATTCCACCTGGTGCCCGCTACTATCCAACTGCGAACGCGCGCTTCGAGACGATCGGCAAGCTGAGTTCATTCGCCAAGCACTGGAAGGCCGGTCAGCTCTGCCTGATACCGGCGACATCCTTCTATGAGCCCAACTGGGAAACTGGCAAGGCGGTGCGCTGGCGCATCAGCATGGCGGACGGCGAGCCGTTCGCTATCGCAGGTCTCTGGCGCACCTGGCCGGATGGCGMCATCAGCTTTACGATGCCGACGCTCAACGCGGATAGCGACCCTCTCATGCGCCGGTTCCACAAGCCAGGCGACGAGAAGCGCGGGATTGTGGTCTTGCCGCGCGACACCTGGGCCGACTGGCTGTCATGTCGAGACCCCGAGATTGCCAGAACCTTCCTGCGATTGCTCCCGGCAGAGTTGATGGATGCCGAGCCGGCCCCCGTCACCCGAAATAAGGCCGCGCCCTCCGCACAGACAGACGATCGTCCCGGGGCGAGCGCGGAGCTGTTCTGACCCCGGAGAGGCTATTTCCCCTTCGGAGGGTTGTTCGGTGCTCCATCGACTCGAATTCCTTCGAGTGACCGCAGGTCGAGGCAAAGTAGTAGGCGCGAGAGCATGATCTGTGTCTGCTCGATGTGGTCTTCGATCTTGAAGCGCTCTTCTTCCGAGAGCGCTCCCCTGCCAATTGGCAGGTTGTATTCGGGGTCAGCCGTGCGCCAATCCGGGAGGCGCTCCTCAAGCTTGAAGGGGAGGGACTGGTGGAAACGCAACCGCGCCGTGGCGTGGTCGTTACGGTCCTGTCCACCGAAGACTTCGAGGAAATTCTGGCCATGCGCATGGCGTTGGAATCCCTCGCCATAGAGCACGCTGCAAAACATTTCACGCCGGAAGATGYCCAGGCCGCGCTTGCGATTGTCGAGCAGGGGCGCGTTGATATGCGCGCTTCACCCAGTGCGGATCCCGGCAAGGAATTTGACTCGAGATGGGGCGATCTGAATAGCGCCTTCCACCGTCGACTCTATGAGCCAGCGCGCTTGCCGCGCCTTCTCGCCAGCATCGAAAACCTCCAGCATCTGTTTATTCGCCATTTGCGAATGCGCATGCGCACCGCCGGAAAGGACGCTCCAGGCGACAGGGAACTTATGGGATCGTTGCACGAGAACTCAGAAGCCAACCTACAGGAATGGGCAACCGTCCTGGATGAGCATGAGCAAATGGTCCTGGCCTGTGCGCGTCACGACGCGCCGGCAGCGATCGCAGTGCTCAAGCGCCACATTTCCAGCCATGGGAGCGAATTGGTCAAGCGCATACGGGAAAGCAGCGCGAAATCTGCCTCCAACTAGGAGCGAGCAGGCGTTGCTTCGCGAGGCTTCATAGTTCATAGAACCGAACGACCGTAGTAGTCCATACAGCACAGCTTTGCGGGTCATATGCCTGCTTCCCATAGGTGAACGCCATTAGCGCCAGCCGAGGCCGGGCGCGACGTGCGTGAGAATCGATTCGATCATGTGCGCGCAATATTTCACACCCAATTGGTTAGGCACGGTGAGTAGCAACGTATCGGCCGCCGCAATTGCCTCGTCCTTTGCCAGTTCCGCGATAAGGACATCAGGTTCAGCGGCGTAATTTCGGCCAAAGATCTTTCTAACATCGTCGTCAAGAAAGCCGACGGTGTCGTTGCCCTGAGTGCCGCGACCAAAATACATCCGGTCCTGGTCGTTCACGAGCGCGAAGATACTCCGGCTGACCGACACCCGCGGCTCTCGTGTATGCCCAGCCTCTTTCCATGCATCACGGTAAGCGMGAATCTGCTCTGCTTGCTGGATATGAAGCGGACGGCCCGTCTCGTCATTCTTCAACGTTGAGGTCTGAAGATTCATGCCCATCCTCGCGGCCCACACCGCCGTTGCGTCGGAGCCTGAACCCCACCAGATGCGGTCGCGAAGTCCATCGGAATGCGGTTCGATTCGCAAAAGKCCCAACGGGTTGGGAAACATGGGCCTCGGATTCGCCTGCGCAAAGCCCTTGCCCCGCAGCACCTCATAGAAGACTTCCGTATGGCGGCGCGCCAGGTCAGCATGAGTCTCACCCTCGCCAGGCGCGTACCCGAAGTGGCGCCAACCGTCGATAACCTGTTMGCCTGAGCCTCGGCTGATACCAAGCTGCAGACGTCCGCCGGCAATCAGATCGGCTGCCCCGGCATCTTCCGCCATATAGAGCGGATTCTCGTAACGCATGTCGATGACACCCGTTCCGATTTCAATCCGACTGGTTCTTGCTCCGATCGCTGCGAGAAGCGGAAATGGAGATGCAAGCTGTTGCGCGAAATGATGGACGCGGAAGAAGGCACCATCCGCGCCCAGCTCCTCGGCGGCGACCGCCAGGTCGATGGATTGCAGAAGCACATCCGCCGCCGTCCGTGCCCGCGAATTCACGGAATCGGCCCAGTGGCCAAAGGAGAGAAAGCCAATCTTTTTCATAGTGATAGACGCGGCTATTTGGGCCGCTTCTCAAAGACATCCTTGACGATACGGAGCGCGCTAGAGTCGCCGGACCAAGCCGTGTAGAGCGCCAGTTGGGTCATGCCTTCCGATGCTTGCGCCCGGGTMAGCCCGTTGTTCATTGCTCGGTTCACGTAGAAGGCCAATAATTGTGGGCCACCTCCCCGCTCKGCCGAGAGACGATGAGAAAGGTTAAGCGCCGCCGCGACTATCTTCATCGGTCCGCGGCATGCCGGCCCCGGCCGTTTGCGGGCGGACAGCGTGGKCGTTCTCGCGGCCGGCCTAGACTGTGAACGAAGCGTTCTGAGGGAACAKGGCGCGCCGGGTTTCTTCGTCAAACTCGGATTTGAACTGGAGTTTTTCCTTCAGAGCCAGGGCACGGACGGCCGCTGGGCGTGCCGAGATTTCATCGATCAGACGCTTGACGTGCGGATAGTCCGTCAGACCCTTCTCGCCGAAGATATAGCCGGCGTAATTAGCCCAGCCCCAGAGTGCCATGTCGGCGATCGAATAAGTGTCGCCGGCGAGATACTTTGAGTCGGCGAGACGCGCATCGAGAACACGGTATTGGCGCTCGACTTCCTTCAGATAGCGGTGACGCGCATACGGCAGGGGTTCCGGCGCATGGTGCTGGAAGTGCACGGCCTGACCGGAGAATGGCGACAGGCCGGTCGCGACGAACAGCAGCCAAGAGAGCATCGCTGCATGCTGCGCCGGCGCGGACGGCATAAACTTGCCGTGCTTTGCACCCAGGTGCAGCAGAATGGCATGGGAATCGAATACAGCGACACCATCGTCGACAATGGYGGGCACTTTGCCATTCGGATTGATCTTCAGGTATTCCGGTTTGTGCTGCTMTCCCTTGAACGTATCGACAGCAACCAATTCGAATGGAGTTTCAAGCTCCTCCAACAKGAGCGCGACTTTGGTGGGATTGGGCGTCGGGTGGAAGTAAAACTGAAGCATGATATTTCCTCGATAGGGACATGAGATCAAGCGCAGCGCTGCAATGCTCTGCGAATCCACTCGGCAACCGACGCGATCCTCGGTACTACGCCTTGTATCGCAGGCAGGGCGGGCAAGTGAATCGCGAGCCAGTTGCCTTTGAGGCGGCTCCCGGATCGCGTAGAGAGATGGTGAACCGAAAGCCTTGATTTGCCGTACGATCTGCCCGATGGATACGTTCGACKGGATCGCACATGTTGTCTGACGACGAATTGGCCTTGCTGGAAGCCATTCGCGAAACCGGCAGCCTGTCGCGTGCGGCGGCGCGGCTAGGTAAGGCGCCGTCGACGATTTCGCATGCGGCGCGGCAACTCGAGGCGCGCTTCGACGCACTATTGTTCGATCGCCGCCACTACCGGGTGCAGTTGACGCCCGCGGGCCAGGTGCTCGCCGATGAAGCCGCGCGCCTGACACTCGACATGTCGCGCGTGACGCAACGCGTGCGGCAGATTGCGAGCGGCTGGGAAGATCGGCTCTGGATCGTCACCGACGAGATTATCGAATTTGAATTGCTGATGCCGGTGGTGCGCAGCTTCGACGCGCTAGATTCCGGCGTCAAATTGCGCTTTACGCACGAGGTCCTGGGCGGCACGTGGGAAGCATTGCGCGACGGGCGCGCGGACCTGATCGTCGGCGCGACCAATGAGCCCCCGGCGGTTCCCGGACTGCGCTGGTTCGAGCTCGGCGTGATTGAGTGGGTATTCGCAGTGGCGGCTCGTCATCCTTTGGCACGCGCTGAAGCACCGCTTGAGCGCGAGCAACTGCGCGCGCATCGGTCGGTAGTAGTAGCCGATTCGTCGCGCACGACAGCGGGACGCGCTTATGGCGTGATCGGTGGCCAGGCCATGCTAGCCGTGCCGAATATGCAAGCGAAGATACTCGCGCAGCGCGACGGCCTGGGCATCGGCTGGCTGCCGCGTCATCGCRTCGCGTCGTTGCTGAAAGATGGCAAACTGGTGGAGAAGGCGACAGCCGATCAGCGCGAGCCGACTGTGTCGTATGTCGCTTGGCGCGGCGATCGCGAGGGGCGCGCGTTGCAATGGTGGCTGGAACAGTTGCGGCACCCGCGCCTGGCCAGTCGATTGGTACACGGTGTGGATATGGCAATTGGCGCGTGAGGCGCGCGTGAAATGCATGCTTCTATACGGACTGCGCTGCGTATCGTGGGATCGTACGTGCCGCACTGGACGATAGGGTTTCGTGCGCGGTACGGCTGACAGCGGCGGGGAACGGGCCGGCCTGGCGGCATGATCTTAAGGTGCTCGCGAAGAAACACCACGTTCTTGCCGCCAAGCAGCGCGGCTMTTGTGGAAGGCATAGTGTTTCCCTAAAAAGAAAGCCATCCGAAGATGGCTTGGTGAATCGTGCCCGGCAGCGCAGGTCAACGCGCCGCTGCGGACCCAGCCTTACGCCGTGGCACTGGGACGGGCGGAGACGATCTCATGCCACCGCTTTACCGCGACATGTGTCTCGGGCACCGGCATCGCCAGCGCCTTCGTCGCGAAGTCGACGGCAGCGAGCGCGGTGATGTCGGCGGCGGAGAAKAGATCCCCCGCGACGAACGCGGCACGATCCAGTTGCGCCTCGATGTCGTCGTAGAAATTCGCGACCCGTTGCTTGCTGCGCTCGACCAGCGCCGGGATCTGGTCGTACCCATGCGGGCCGGAAATTGCGCGCCCTTTGAGTCCCGCGGCGGCATTGCGAACGCCCTCCATCACGGCGGCGAACCCCTCGATCTCCATGCGCCGTTCCCACATCGCGACGACGGCCTTGTCTACCGCCGTCGTGCCATACAGCGATGGCAGCGCATGGGCATCGTCGAGATAGCGCATGATTGTCGACGCCTCGCCGATGACCGTACCGTCGTCGAGCACCAGGGCCGGGACGACGCCGCGCGGATTGATCGCGCGATAGGCTTCCGAGAGTTGCTCCCGCGTGCCGAGATCGACCGGCACGAGTTCCACTTCCAGTCCCTTTTCCGCAATCAGCATCCTGACGCGACGCGAGTTTGGCGAGCCGTTGGCATGATAAAGCTTCATTGATATCTCCGATTAGAGTTTCGAGCCGCCGTCGACGCGCAGCGTCTCGCCGGTAATCCATCGGGCCCGGTCGGATGCGAGAAACTCGATCGCCGCGCCGATGTCGTCGGGTTCGGCCATGCGTTTGAGTGCCTGCATGCCGAGCGTGAAGGCCCTGCCCTCCTCGCTCCTGGCGAAGCTGGACATCTCGGTCGGCACCACGCMAGGTGCCACCGCGTTGACGCGGATGCCGCGCTCGCCAAGGGCCGAGGCGAAGTGCTTGACGAGCGTGTCGATGGCGCCCTTGGTTGCCGAATACGCCGGCAGCGCGCCCACGGCGGCATGCGCCGCGAGCGACGACAGCAGCACCACGCTGCTGCCTTTGCACATGACCGGCAGCAACTGCTGGACGAGGAAGAACGGAGCCCGCACGTTCACCGCGAACAGGTCGTCGAAGTCTTCCACCGTGGTCTCCTCGATGGTCGCCGCGCGCGAGATTCCGGCATTGGCCACGAGGATGTCCAGCCGGCCACCGATAACTGCGCGCGCTCGCTGTGCAAGCGCATGGGGACCATCGTGAGCACGCAGGTCGGCGGCGATCTTCTCGGCCTTCCCGCCGAATGCGTGGATTTCGGCGACGACCGCATCCGCGTCGCGCGCCGCCTTTCCGTAGTGAACCAGCACCTGCGCGCCGGCCCTGGCCAGCGCAAGCGCGCTGGCGCGGCCGATGCCTCGCGATGCGCCCGTCACGAGCGCGGTCTTACCAGTCAGCGTGTTCATGATCTGTGACTCCCTTGTTCAGTTGTTCCGAGAATGCGCATCGCGTGTATCAGCCGGCGGTCTTGCCGCCATCGATGGTGAGAATCTGGCCGGTGACAAACGTCGCGCCTGCGGACGCGAGATAGATCACGGCCGCGGCGATGTCTTCCGGCTTGCCGAGGCGAGCCAACGGTACGCCACTGGCCAGCGCCGCTTTGTTCTCGGGCGTCCCCGTGAAGCGGTCGAGCATGCCGGTTTCGGTGGGTCCGGGTGCCACTGCATTGACGCGCACCCCGGTGCCAGCGACTTCGAGTGCCGCCGACTTGGTGATGCCTTCCACCGCATGCTTGCTACCCGCATAGACCGCGGCATAGGCCGCGCCTTCGTGACCATAGGTCGACGAGATGTTGATCACGACCCCGGAACGCTGCGCCGTCATGACGCGAAGCGCGTGCTTGAGGCTCAGCAATGTGCCCAGCACATTCGTGTCGAACGTGGCCGTATAGCTTTCCGCGGTCTGTTCGGTCAGCGGGCCCGGCCGGCCTTCCGTACCGGCATTGTTGACGGCGACATCCAGACGGCCGAAGCGGGACACGGCCTGATCGACCAGATGGCGCACTTCCTGGTCGTGGCGCACATCGGCCTGCACGAAGAACGCATCGGCGCCGAGCTCGCGTAGTTCGGCTTCGAGTGCGGCACCTTCGGCGGGCCGGCGGCCCGAGACGACGAGATTCACGCCAGTGCGAGCGAATGCAAGCGCGGTGGCACGACCGATGCCGGTCAGTGCGCCAGTGATGAGAACGACGGGACTGCTCATGGGAAACTCCTGTAAGGTATCGCTGTCCAGCATGGATAAGGTTGCGTGGACAGTGGAACGGGGTTGCTGCAGGGACCAATCTAGGGTCTTCCGGCGCCCATGAAAAAKACTTTGTAAGCTTGTGGGCATGCCTGCCAGGCATGGGGCTGATGGAATTGAGACATCTTCGGTACTTCATCGCGGTCGCGGAAGCCGGCAGCCTGACCGAGGCCGCGGCCAATCGGCTGCATACTTCGCAGCCCTCGCTAAGCCGGCAGATCCGCGATCTCGAGGAGCAGGTCGGCGTCGAATTGCTGCGCCGCAGTGCGCACGGCGTGGCGTTGACGGATGCAGGCCAGGCCTTTATCGACCATGCGCGGCTGGCCATGGCACAGGTCGACGCCGCGGTGGAAGCGGCCCGCCGCGCGGCACGACCTGCCAAGCCGCGCTTTGCACTCGGCTTTCTGACTGGCCAGGAGATGACATGGCTGACGGACGCCATGCACTTGCTGCGCGCAGAGCTGCCGAATATCGAGGTKAGCGTATCGAGCGACTACTCCACGGAACTGGCCGCCGCGGTGGCCCATGGCAAGCTCGACGTCGCCTTCATGCGCGCCGAGCCCGGGTACGACCTCGAATACAAGGTCATTGCCCAGGAGCCGCTGGTCGTGCTGATGCCGAGCGACCATGCATTGACCGCGCGCGACGCGCTGCGTGCGGAGGATCTCCGCAACGAGCCGTTCATCGCCATGGGAGACAAGGCGAAGGTGCTGCGGGGGGTCGTCGATGCTTATCTGGCCAGTTCGGGCGTCGAGGTCGAGATCGCGCAAAGCGTCGATAATCCGGCCATGGTGATGTCGCTGATCGCATCGACCCGCGGCATGACGCTAATCCCGGMTTATGTGGAGAACCTGATGCCGTGGTCGGTGGTCAGCCGGCCGCTGACGGGCGAAATCCCGACCATTGATCTCGTCGTCGGGTATAGCCCGAGCAATGCCGCGCCAACGCTTGCGCTGTTCCTGTCCCGGCTCGATGAACTGAGATCKAGGATCGCCGGGCGCGCCGGACAGTGAACGGCGCCGATTCCCGGGGTGCAAGCGCATGCCAGGGCGCGCAATACCGTGCAATCCTTCGGCCGGGGCACTGGTAGTTGCCAAGCGGGAAGATCCGGCACTGCGTGTCTGGACGCAGTGCCGGCTGTCAAAGCCACAGGTCACGACCGTGGAAACCGCAGGGTTTCCACGAGGCGCGACGCGTGTCGCTCAGACCTTGGCGTGGGTAGCAGCCCATTGCGAAGGATTGACATCGATAGCCAGTCCGAGGCCGGAGCCGATCACGCCGACGTTGTTGAGCGTGTTGACGTTGATGCTCTGCAGCTGGGCGATGTTCTGGTTGACGTTGACATTGACGTTGGCCACCGGGCCCAGTCCCTGCATCCAGG